>JBBWZU010000177.1:0-2948 GCA_039649225.1 Hyphomicrobiales bacterium
GCGGCATCATCGCGCAGGCCGCAGTCGCGAAGCAAGGCAACTTGGGCGGCGCCGATCAACTCATATTGTCCGCCGACAGCGAGCGACATCGCGTCATCGAGGCTATGTCGCCGCTTCAGGATGCGCACTGCGCGACGATAGTCGCGTACAAAATGAGGCTGCATCGGCTAGAGATTGCAGTTCAAAAGTGGTGCGTCAATACCCAATGCAGGCTAGCGCCGAAGCGTTGATCGGGCGGACAATTCCAGAAGACGGCGTGATCGGGTCAGGGCCGGCTTCGGGCCGTTGGATGTGTTGCTCCAAATGAAAAAGGGTCATGATGGCGGCCGGGGGGCGTCGAAAGAATGGACGAGCTAAAGACCGGGACGAGATCAGGTGTTAGGTTTTGCAATACCGGGTCTACAACAGCGAACAGCCGATCAGCATCCGGACCATGCATGTAAAGGACGCAAAGTCCGCCACCTCATGCCTCGCCATCGAACAGACCCACACCTTGGTCTTCAATGGCGTCACGAAGCATCTCCGCCAAGTCGAAGATCGCCGCGCGCTCGCGGTTCGATCCAAAGGGATGGTCCGTCAACGGGAGATGCACAAGAACCGCCTGCTCCATCAGACTCTCACGTCAAAAGTTTGCTCAGTTTCGCTTCCACAAAGCCTGCCAAGGCGTCAGCGGTCTCATCAGGACTTGCTGAATACTACGGCCTCCTCGTCACTCTGAGCGCACTGCTCGGATGATACGCACTTGGTTTCCGCAGTCCTGATTTGAGGGAACTCAGCGATTAGTTCTGCGCATGTAAGTTCACAATCTTCAACGTCATCGTCCGTCGGCTCTCCTTTGGTGCAATAGATCACACTAAGATTGCCGCTATTCGGATCAAAGCTCGCCATCACGCGCACCACGCGCGCGCTGACGTTACGCCGAGCGATAAACTGGGCTGACTCTTTGAACTCTGTCGCTTCCATAGCATCACCACTGATTGGGGTTAGCGGGGACGATGTGAGCGCCCTTCTTTCCAAATAAGACTGAACCAAACTGCGTCTCGTTCATCCTTACGCCCTTCCTCCAATATTCACCTATCGGCTTGCCAAAATCCACCACGACCTGGCCCGGCCTGGGCTGACGCAATATCTTGAACGCGCCATCGTGCAGTCCTTGGAGCAAATTCGATGGATTCGCCGTCAAAACACTTCGACCATCGGAAACGGGAGAGATATGAAGGTTTTGTCTTGGGCTTGGATATTTCGAAATTCCAAGCTCCTCGGCTGTCCCATTCCCTTGGGGTTCTGGCAACCACAACTCCCGCAGAGCGATGGTTTTCTGCGGCAGAGCGAAGCGAGGCATCCGGGACGGGTGACAGCGCATTGTCCGGAGCGGTCACTTTGGCGGCGAGTTTCGCGGCCTCCGGCGCAGGCACGTTCGTGACGTAAGTCCCGCGTGGAGCGCGAAACTTGGCGCCGGCCCCCATGGTACTGACCGTCGCGGCGTTCAGTGACTGTCTGATGGCTTCGTCCGCCGCCGGATCGTCAATGCTCGGATCGAAGGTCTGCGGGAGATGCTTGCGGCCCGCATAGATATCCCCGAAAAAGACGAGGATATCGTGCATGGCCTTGATGGTGCTTCCCGGCGGCAGCTTCCATAAATTTGCGGCGGACGGATCCTCGTCGGTGATGCCGTATTCGCCGAGCGACGGCGCGAACCGCCGATCCTGTGGCGCAGACGGCGCGGCGGGCGTGGGATCGGCGAAAGACGCGTCCGATGGATTGACCGGCGCTGCAAGTTCCGGACGGCCGATCGCGGATGCGACCGCGCCAAGCGAATTCTGATCAATCGGAAACGGCTGCCACAACGGCACGAGCCGCTCGGGCGTGCCGTTCTGGCGCGGCGGGTTCTCGACGATGGCATCGTCAGCGCCGAACGAAACTTTGCGCGGTTGTGGCGCTGGCACGACGACTTCGTCGTATTGACCCGGACGTTCGACGATCGCGTCATTGCGGCCGAACGCAAGCCCTTGATCGCTGCCCTCACCTTTGGCAGCGGCCGAAATCAGTTCATCCCCGGACTGCGCGCGCGGTTCGGCGCGCACGGCGTCTTCGCTGCCGATGGTTTTTCCGCCTGCTGCTTCGCCGCCCTGAGGCGCGCTATCGCCAGATGCGTGTTCGCCATCCGGACGAGCTTGCTTTTCAGGGGCGGCGTGGCTCTGCCCGACGCCCTGCGCAGGTGGTGCGAGATCTGGAGATGCTGCGCGGCCGACAAACTCGGCCGTACGGCCGTCGGCCGCCACGCGTTGAGCTTCATCGAAGGCCTCCTTGCCAATGACATCGCTGATTTTGCCGGCCTCCGCCGTGCCCTCCTCGGCATGGAGTCGCATCGTGACGCGGTCCAGCGCTTCATCCAGCGGCATGCCGTAATCGGCCATCAGTCGCGCGGCGATCTCGACCGGGCGCGGATGCTGGAGGCGCAACGGAACGGTGTTCGAAAGTGCGCTTTCGATTGCGGCTTTGTGCCACGCAAGTTCGCGCGTGCGCGCGGCGTTGTCGGCAATCGAGTCGTCATCATGGAAGAACACCGACTTGCCGGGCGGCGCCGCTTGACCGACGATCTCGTCGCCATCGCCGAATGGGAGCCCGGCGGTGCGCACGCGCGTAGCGGGCGCCACGATATCGTCGAACAGACCGGTGGCGCGCGGCGACGGAGCGCGGCCAAGATCGGCTGGCATGTCGTCGGGTTGAGGCGGCCCCGGCGGCGGTTCGAAGCCCTCATCCTGAGGAGGGCGCGTAGCGCCCGTCTCGAAGGACGGCCGCACCGTGATGCGCGGCACGCCGGGGGGCGTGGCGACATACGAAGCTGCAGTATCAAGTGGAACGATATCGTCAAAGTAGCCCATGGCTAGGTCGACACCGATGCAGCCACCACCTCACGTGCTCTTCTTCACGCCACGCTTGCGCAA
>JBBWZU010000186.1:0-13968 GCA_039649225.1 Hyphomicrobiales bacterium
GGATTGCAGGCAATCGTTTCTCCGCGGGCGCGCACCGGCTGGTCCCGCGCTTTCGGATCGTTTGAGATTTGAAGTGTCGCGGCGGCTCCAGCCGGCGCGGCAGTCCGGCACGCGGGCGCCGACTACCGTGGTACGGCCGACTCCGCTGCCGCCGTTTACCGGCGGCAGCTCAGATAGGCCGCGCGCTGCGTTGCGTGCCGCTTGCCGGCATCACCGCGCCGATCGCACGATGACGCGGTTCGGTCAGGCGAGCGCCGTCGTCGGATCGATGACGCTGCGCACTTCCGTGACCTTGGTGGCGGGAAATCCGCTCAGGCGGGCGTGCTCGCGCACCGAGGCCTCGCCATCGGCGAGGTAGATGCAGAAGGTCTTGTCATCCACGACGTAGGAATGCTGCCACTGCGCTTTGCCGGCGAGCGCCGCCAAAGCCGTGTTCGAGGTCGCGGCGGCGCCCTTGAGCTGTTCGCGGTTCAAGCCGCCGATACCCGGCAGGTCACGTTCGATCACATAGCGTTTCATGGGTCTTGGCTCCAATGAGGGTTGCTGGAGCGCGCATCTAGCCCGGATCTGCCGCGGCCCCTGTCCCATTCACGAAACCGCTATCCCGAATGTGAATTTTTCTAGCGCGAGCAGCGCTCAAGTGCGGTAATAGTCATTATTCCAAAACCGAGCCTTCGGCCGCTGATCTGCATTTGCGAATGAATACGATGTCCGAGTCGCAAAAACTTATCGAAGCTATCAGCGATATTTATGATGCGACGCTTAATCCGGCGCTGTGGTCCGGCGTTGTCGCGAAGATCGCGGCGTTCGTCGGCGGCCAGGCCGGCGGGCTTGCGGTGCACGACAGCGTGCAGCGGAACGTCAACGTCTTCTATGACGCCGGCTTCGACCCGCAATGCATTCAGATCTATCTCGCGACCTATTCGAAGTTCGACCCGGTCGTGACGGCTCCGCTGTTCGATACCGGGCAGGTCGTCAGCGTCGCGAACCTGATGCCGTTTGATGACTATCTGCAGGGGCGCTTCTATCGGGAATGGGCCCGGCCCCAAGGCTGGCTCGATTCGGCCAACGCCGTGATCGAGAAATCCGGCACCAGCAGTACGCTGCTGCGCATCGTCACCAACAAGACCAGCGGCATGGTCGGCGACGATATGCGCCGGCGCTTGGCGCTCGTGATACCGCACGTGCGCCGGGCGATCAGGATCGGCAAGTCGATTCACCTCGAACATGCGCAAGGCGCGATGCTGGCCGAGACCCTCGATGGGCTGAGCGCCAGCCTGTTCTTCCTCGACGCCAGAGGCCGCATCGTCCATGCCAATGCCGCGGCGCACGACATCCTCGCCGCGGGCGACGTTTTGCATGCGGCGGGAGGCCAGTTCGTGGCCCGCGATCCGCTGGTCAACCAGGCGCTGCGTGACATCCTCGCTGCTGTGCAGCGGGGCGACGCGGCGCCGGGCGTGCGCGACGTCGCCTTGGTGCTGACCGCGCATGATGGTGAACGCTACGTCGCGCATGTCCTGCCGCTTGGCACCGGTGAACGCCGACGCGTCGGCATGGCCTATAAGGCTGCTGCGGCGGTGTTCGTTCGCAAGGCGGCGTTGCAACTTCCCGCGCATGCCGGCATCGTTGGCGAGGCTTACAGACTGACGCCGACCGAGCTGCGCGTCCTGCTGGCGGTGGTCGACGTCGGCGGCGTTCCCGAAGTCGCGTCAAGTCTCGGGGTCGCGGATTCCACGATCAAAACCCATCTCGGCCGCGTGTTCGAAAAAACCGGCGCCCGCCGGCAGGCGGACCTCGTCAAACTGGTCGCTGGATTTTCCACGCCGCTCTCGCACTAAGCGGGGCGTCAGCCCAGCTCCTTAAATTGCAAAAAGACCCACCGTATCCCCCGATCGTTGGATGCGGCTCCGGCCGAACGCCGTCATGGTCGCGTCGCTCATGTGAGCAGCGCATTGGCCGGTCGTATCCGGTTTGCGCCACTTTTATTCAGTTGCGAGATTTTTCGGCGCAATCAGCGTCATGATATTACCGGAGTCCCTCAATGTCCGCGCAGCCCGGCAAGTCCTCAAATGCCTCCCCACTGCCGCGCGTTGTGCGCCGCGCGATCGACGCGATGCGCCAGAATGTAGCGCACGAGTGGTGTTTGACGGATCTTGCCGCCATCTCCGGGGTGTGCGGACGAACAGTACAGCGCCAGTTTCAGCTCTGTCTCGGCAAGACGCCGGGCGTCGCATTGCGTGACATCCGCCTTGCGTGCGCGCGGCGCGAATTGCTCAGGGGCTTGCGCGACATGAAAATCATGGACGTCGCGCTGCGCTGCGGCTTCCGGCATTTCGGACGGTTTTCGATCGCGTATCGGCGCCGCTACGGCGAGACGCCGTCGCAAACCGTAAAGCGGCAAACCGTATTCACCGCGACGCTCGCACCGATGCCGTTGTTTACCTTGGCCGACCGCGACCGCCCGGCGGTCACCCTCTGCCCGATCGAGGCGGCTCCCGAGCACGGCGAGATGGCGCGCAGCATCGCCGACGAGCTTGCGACCGCGCTCATGCGTGCCGGCATTGCGGTTGCAGGCAGACCGGGCGGCGCGCGCTACCGTCTCGCCGGCGTCATGGGCGGAACCGGCGGGAACGCGCGCCTGACCTTTCGGCTGATCGACGCCGAAACCAGCCGTCATCTCTGGGCACACCGGATCGACGGCGCGCCTAGTGACGACTTTGCGGCGGACGAGCACCTTGCGGCAAGAATCGCCGCGGCCTTGCAGCCGCCCTTGCGTCTTGCCGAGATCGATCGCGCGCGGCGCAGGCCGGACGGCGCGCTGAGCTCGCAGGATCTCGCGCTCCGCGCGATGCCCGATGTCCTCTCGCTCGATGCGGAAGGAAATGCGCGCGCAATCGACGTGCTGGAGGGCGTTCTGGATCGTGACGCCGAGCATCCGCTTGCGATCGCGCTGGCCGCCTGGGCGCATGTGCAGCGTGTCGTCTATCATTTCTCCACCGATCTGCCGGGAGAACGCGCGCGCAGTACCTATCTGAGCCGCAAGGCACGGGCCTTCGCGTCGGATGCGACGGTGCTGGCGATCCTCGGCAACGCCTTCACGCTGCTGCACGATCTGGAAACCGCGGAGCTGGTCATCCGCAAAGCGCTCGCGGTCGACGGCAGCTCAGCCTGGGCCTGGAGCCGCAGCGGATTTATCGACTTGTACAAGGGCCATCCCGAATCGGCGGTCGAGCGGTTCAAGATCGCGCTCGATCTTGCGCCCCACGATCCTCTCGCATTCAACAGCATGTTCGGGATCGGCCTTGCGCATCTCAACGCCGGCCGCTACCGCGAGGCGGCAGACTGGCAGGAACGCGCGCTGCTCGCGCAGCCCTCGGCAAGCTGGGTGCACCGGACGCTGTGTCCCGCCTATCTGCTTGCGGGCGTCGGGACCGAGGCCGAGCGCAGCCTCACCGCACTGCGCGAGCACTATCCGCACCTCACGGTCGGCGAGGTGCGGCAGGGCCTGCCGCCGATGCCGCAAGCTTTCCGTGATCTCCTGGTCGACACGCTGCACACGGCCGGCTTGCCGGCGTAACGGCAGGCAAGCCGCGCTCAGTCCGAACGTCGCCTCGTGGGGATTAACGCCGTCGTGCTCGGCTGCGGCAGCACGTCATTGCGCTTTGCCGCGCTTAGCATGATCACTTCAATATGTCCGCCGCCGGTGCTCAGCACATAGCTGCTGCCGTCGAGGAGACGCGTCACGACTCTGTGCAGCGATCCCTCATACGTTCCGTCGATCCGGCGATCGAGAGCCGTGATGTTGCGGTACCGAAGCCCGAACTTTGTGCCAAGGGCCGCCAGCACCTCTTGGACGGAGGCATCGCGTGCCTCGACCCTCAGGCCATCTTCCGCGCCTGTTATCGTTGTCTGGGCCAGCGCGTCGCGAGGACAGGCGAGTCCGGCGATGAGGACCACTGAGCTCAACAGCAACTGTAACAGGCGACCGCGCCGGGACATGGCGGCTCCCCACGTTGGTCGATGGGCGCGCGCCATGCGCCCATCGCCGACAGTATCTGGCCGCGCCTAACGCCTATCGCCGCGGTCAGCCGTCCGTTCCGGCCGATCGTCGTGGGGCGTGGTGAAGACCGCGATGCAGCCGAGCGCGTCGCTGCCGCCCGCCGAGGAGCAGACATTGCTTTTGCCATTGCCGGGTATCGGAACATAGACTTGGTTCATGACCGGATCGGCCGCGACCGAATGCGCATTCGGCGCGCCGGGCGTCAGTGTGAGCACAACGCTCTGGTCCTGGCTGATCCCGTCCGAGTCGACAACGCCGAGGAGTTGATTGGCGCCGACAGCCGAGGATCGCGCCAGGAAGTAGTGGCCGTCCCCGGGATTGAACCACACCTCGTCGGCCCCGGATTGGTTCGCAAGCGTCTTGATGACGCGTCCGTTACGCTCGTCGATGATCGCCGTCGGATGGTTTGCTCCGCCTGCGCCGTTGCAGCCGAGAAGGATCTGATGATCCGGCCCGATCGCCATGCCCTGTGGGGCCTGGCAACTGGCGAGCGGGACGACGAACACGGCCTCCACCGCCATCGACTTCGGATCGATCACCGCGACTCCACCGGCGCCACCGGTGCCGTCGATTTCCGGAATGGAGATATAGAACTTGCCGGTCCGGTGATTCCACTGGCACTGCTCGACACCGTTCACGGCCTTCGGCGTGCCGCCCGTGCCGTCAAAGGTGATCTTCTTTACGATGCCATAGGTCTGGGTCGACACCAGGCTGGCGAAGGGGAAGGGCGTCTCGGCATTGTTCGCCATCAGCACCAGGCGATCACGTGGGTCGTGGCACATTTCGTCGACGCGATTGGCCCCGCCGGTGCTGACCGTGTGGGTGATCTGCTGCGAGAAGAGATCGATGACCTTGAAGGTGCTGTCGCCATCGCCGGCCCACACCTCGCGGTGTCGCACCACCAGGACGCCGTCGGGTCCGGAGGTGTCATTGTTGCCGGTCGCACCCCTGAATGATCCTTTGCCGAGCTGGACCAGCACGGTGTTGGTTTCAGTATCGATCACATCGACGGCCTTGTTGGTGCGGTCGCCGAGAATGTAAAGACCGACGATCGGGTCGACGAAGCTGATGTCGAATGAAGCAATGCTTTGGCCGCCAGGCAGCGTGATTGCGGTCTTCGCCTTGAAGACCTCATCGGCGGCCGACGCGGCGCTCGCCGTCAGCAACAGAATTGGGAAAAGCGCGCAGGCAAGATAGACGCGATGGTGACGCGTGTTGGACATGGCCGCCTCCCTGAAGTTCGCACTGCCCTGTTGATCGGGCACCGAACCGCGCCATCGTCTGCGCGCCCAAGTTGAAGTCAATCGGCACCTTCAATAGAGGCGCCATGTCAAGATAGCGGGGCAATTTGTCGCAGTTTAACAAAATTTGGCCGTAGTTTGGGAAATACCGTGACCGTAGCGTCCGCGCGCCTCTTCGCGGCGGCTGAATGCATGGGTACGGCGTGTTCAAGCCGCCCGCGATCGAGCGCGCTTCCGTTTTCCAAGGAGCGAACCATGATAACCCGCCTTGCCATTGTCGCGGTCCTTTGCGTGTGTGCAACGTCGGCCAGTGCGCTCTCGATGAAAGAGTGCAGCGACAAGTACAAAGCCGCCCAGGCCGCAGGCAACAAGCTCAAGTGGAATGACTTCCGCAAGGCCGAGTGCGCCGCGGATGCAGCTGCCGCGCCGACACCGGCTACTCCGGCGCCGAAACAGACCGAGCCGGCAAAACCCGCAGAGCCAAAAACAAAAGCTGCCGCAAAGCCTGCTGAAGCGCCGAAGCCTGTCGTTGTCCCCAGCGGCAACGCGGTGTTCCCGAACGCCGTCGATCCGAAGTACTCAAGCGAAACGGCCGGAAAGCAGCGGATGCACACCTGCCTCGACCAGTACAACGCCAACAAGGCGACCAACGGCAACGGCGGCCTGAAGTGGATCGAGAAGGGCGGCGGCTATTACAGCGAGTGCAACAAGCATCTCAAAGGGTAGCGCGCGAGCGCAACGGATCGGACCGCGGTCTTGTTGCTCCGCGGTGGCGGCTATCTGTGACCGGGTCTTCGCGTCGATGGCACGACGCGTGAGGTGTCCGCCTTCGCGGGATTTGGATGGCAAATACCCCCGACGCCGCTGGCCGCCGCGACACATTGATCGCGGGTTGCATACGCGCAGGTCACGTAGCCGCCGTCCGGACCATATATGGAGGCGCACCAGGCGCTGTCAGCGAGCGCCGCATCCCCTCGCGTGAGGGCAATGCACAGGAGTCCTGTTCGTAGTGCCGTTGAAATGTGAGAGCGGTTTTTACGACCAATAGCCACAAGCATAGTCTCCTAAAGCATGATCCGCTCATTCCCGCGCAAGCGGGAATCCAGAGCCAAACACGCCGGCTCAAGTATGTTTCCCTGGGTCCCCGCTTTCGCGGGGACGAGCGGGAGCAATGTCGCGTCGCGCAGTGTCCCATCGACTTGGCTGACGGCGTGGCGACCGGTTGAGCGCACTTTGACGGTCCCAATCTTCTGCATCCGAAAATGCACGTCGAAGAGACCCTCGTGCTGTGTAGGCCTGAGCGCGACATCCTTGCGGCGAAAGGCTTTCGGAATTCGCACGATTTGCCCGAACAGGCTGACACGTCCGCGCTCCTGCACGCGGCGGACGATATCGTGCGGTTCGTATTCGAATGGAATGAGTTGCTCGCAATAGCGACGCTCGGCGGGATGTTCTTTGTGGCCGCCGACCGTTGCCTCGAGTGGCGCATTGTGTTGCGCGGTCCATTGCGCCAGCGCGGCCTCGGCAGCGGCGCGGTCGGCGTATTCTCCCTCGAGAAGCTCGGCGCGCGCGCGGGCAAGAAACCGATCGTGGGCGCTCTTTGCCTCCCGTTGTTGGTGGTTTGGATGCTCGATCGCGATGTCCTGCTCGAGAATCCAAACATCCAGCGGCGTGAATGCGGTGCGCGGCCCGCCGCCGCGGACGATCATGCGTCGCGGCAAGCCGGAGCGGCGGAATACGTGTCTGAGCTGCGCCTTGACGCTGTCGGCTGCGTTGTCCGGGCAAATCGCGGTCGATACGACAAGGCCCGAATAGGCGTCGACGACCGTTAGCAGATACGCGCGCCCGTCCTTGAATTGAACACGGTGCTTGACATCCGCCAGCCAAAGATCGTTCGGGCAGGCGGCCGGAGCGGCAAGCTCAGCCGCTTGGCGCAGTGGCGCCGGCGGCATGGACGCGTTACTGGATGCGGGTTCGGTCTTTCGATGCTGATGAATGGCTTCCAGCGCCTTGGCACTTTCGGCGACATGGCTATAGGTGTGTTCCTCGACATCATCGAGCAGGCTGTAGAGAAAGCGGCATTGCTCCGGACTGAGCGTGTTGTCGACCGTGGACGCCAGGCCGTCGAAATGATTGGCAACCCGGTCATAGGTGTCGCGCAATTGAACCATCTTCAAGATGTTCTTCAATTTCTCCTCGACGCACCAACCGTCGACCCGAGCCTCGCCGCGCCGCTTGCTTTCGCGCACTCTCAGATGCGCGAGTGACGCTCTGATTTGGCCAATGTAGCTCGACTTGACGATCAGGAATTCCTGCTCCGACATCTTTTGCAGCGCCGGAAACGGTCCGCCGCGAAAGCTGTGCCGCAGCACGCCGATGTTCTTGAGAGTCTCTGGCCTGCTCAAGTCCCACCGTTCGACGGCCTTCAGGCAGTCATACAGGTAGAAACACTTTCCGCAGTAGTTTCGTCGCTTGAACAGGCGGCGCGTCGGCGCGCAGCCGCAACTGCGGCAGCGGTCCGTCGCATCGGTTGCGTTGTCCAACAGCCGGTCCGTTTTCATTGTCAACATCCGCATCACCCAATTTCCCCGACTGCCGCGACGAGATGGTGGCGCGCGCGTGCGAGACGCGACATCACGGTGCCGACCGGTACATTCATGGCCTGGGCGATCTCGCGATAATTGAAGTCGTGCTTCACCCGCAGAATGAGCGTCTCGCGAAAGGGTTCGGGAATTTCATCAATGGCGGCGGCAAGGCGCTCGGCATCGGCCTTTGCGATGAGTTCGGTCTCCGGGGTTTTGAGGTTCCCGTCATGGGTCTCGGCGTTTTCCTCTTCGACGGTTTCGAGACTCTTGACGTGAACGAGCGAGCTGCGGCGATTCTTGCGCAGCCACTGGTATCCGCAATGCCGGACGATTGTCAGCACCCAATGCCGCGCGTTGCCATTGGCGAAACTCGCGATGGCCCGGTAGGCGCTCAGGCTCGCTTCCTGCACGATGTCTTCGGCGTCGGTGCCGTTTCCGGTCAAGCCGCGGGCGAGCACATAAGCCTCCGCGAGGTAGGGAAGGACAATGCGCGCGAACCGCACATCGGGGTGAAACTCGGTCCTGTCTGCATCGTGGCGGTTGCTCGCATTTGCACGCGGATCGTCGATGGAAACTGAATTGCGGCGTGGAGCACGATAGTCCCGCGGATTATCGTATTCGATGCCGGGCACTGTCTCTGCTCGCGCCGCCCACATTGATCATGCCTTGCTCGTCACTCGGAGCCCGCGCTGCCCGCGCCGGTTCGAAGACCTCGCTCACCATTAAGAGTGGAGTCCCTGATGGTTTATTCCCGGAACAACAGCGCGGCGCGTCGATATCCCGTGAGCGAAGCCGTTAAACGAGACACTCGGGCCGGCCTGGGGGGAGGCCGGCCCGGGCTCGCCTCGGGCGCGGCGCTTATGATGCGTCGCACCCGAGACAAAGAGGCTTCGCGCGTTGGCGCGCAATCAGTACGCGCTGCAGGATCGATAGCGGCCATAGCCCTCGTCCGTGACGCAGTCGTAGCTCGAAGTCCACAGACCGGGCTTTGACTCGATCATGCGGGGCGTGGTGAGAGAAACCGGCGCCTGATTGCGTGGACTACGCGAGCGCCCCTGAGGATAATTGTCGGCGAGCAGGCTCGAGGCTGAAGTGAGCGTGAGCATCAGTGCGAGAGTAATCTTGGCTTTCGTGCGCATGGGTATCTCCTGTGATTGGCCCCTCGCGCATCTAGACCTGCGATGCAGGCTTGTTATTCCGCCTTGGCCACCGATGGACCGTGCACGCGCGATCATGTGAACGCGCATCACGAGAAACGCACGAACACGTGCGCGTCGAAGAGCACGCTCCGCTCATTCCCGCGCAAGCGGGAATCCAGGGTCAGATACTCCGGTCCGAGTATGTCGCTCTGGGTCCCCGCTTTCGCGGGGACGAGCGGATCTTGTTCAACAAAAAAGCCGCAAGCCGGACGAACCAGCTTGCGGAAGGTGGTCACGAGGAGATTGGGCCGCCGCGGGATACGAAGCCGTGGTGTTGCTTCGGGAGGCTTCCGCGATGAGAAGCCGCCGCTCCCGCGGCAAGCTGGTTTTCAGGGAAGGAAGTTGCGTTGCACCCTGAAGATCGCCGAGAGGACATCCTGGTCCTTGGCCTGCAGCGTCTGCGCCGGCTGCGCGACGTTGGCGGCGACTGTCGTGTTGCCGGCAAAGCCGGTCTGCAGCCGGTTGTACATAACCTCGACGCCGAGATCCAAGTTGGCAACCGGGTTCCAGATCGTGCGCGAGCCGATCTGCCAGAAGGCAAAGTCCGGCGAACAATTGGTAGGCGTGAAGCCGGTGCCTTTTCCGATTTGAGCAAGGCCCGTGCCGGTGCAGATCAGGTTCGTTGCGTTGTCGTTGTAGTCGATCCGCGTGTAGCCGCCGTAGAGCGAGGTGCGCAGCGCCGGCGTCCAGTAGTGCTCGGTGCCCGCCGTCAGCGCCCATGCGGTCGTGAGCTCAAGCGCGCTGCCGTTGGCGGCGTTGGTTCCGCCATACACGGCGTCGACGGCGTAACCGAGACCGATCGTATTGCCATGCATGATGACGAGACTCGAGATGCCGCTGCCGTTGACGAAGCCCAGGGCGCCTTGGCCATACGCGACCTGGAAGCCGAACGTGTCGCCTTTGTTCCACGGCAGGTTCAGCACGCCGCCGCCCTGGACGGCCCAGCCCCACTTGTCGGCGGGATGGCCGTTTCCGACCAAGCCCGGATCGCCGCCGCCCGGCGCGACATTGCCGAGCGCGGAGTTGCCGTAGTAGAGCGCGCGGTTCTGGTGCGCGGCGACTGAGACACCCACATTGCCCCAGGCCTGATCGACGCGAATATTGCCGACGACATCCGGAACCGCGAAGCCGGCTTGCGAACTCGGCGGCCCGTTTCCGAACGCGTTTTGCGCATTCACGCTCCAGAAGCCGGCGGTATTCACGTTGGTGATCGCCTTGCTGCGCGCATAACTGTCCTCCAGCGCGATCGAGGCGGTGATGCCGTTCCCCAGAGTCTGGCTATAGGCGATCATCGGAGTTCCGTTTCCGGACGTTCCCTCAGACCCGATGATGCTCGATTGGAACGAGTGAATTCCGTAAACATACGAGTCGTAGAACGAGGCCGCCTTGCCGAATGTGAAGCCGGCGAACTGAAGATAGGCGCGGTCGAGATAGCTCACCGCACCGGAGCCCGCCAATACGGAATCGCCGGTCGTCCACTGCACGCCTGAACGCGCATAGGAGCGAAGCGTGCCGTATTCGGTTTGGGTGCGGACGTCGTAGGTCAGCAGCATGCGTTGGCGCGTTACCAGCGTGTCGGACGTCCGGTCATAGGCCCAGATGTGCTGCGCGGCGCTGCCGCCGGGCGAGACGCCGGGCGAGAATGTTCCGCCCGCATTGTGGTCGGCCTCGAACCGCAAATACCCGCCGATCTTGATGCATGTATCGGTGCCCGGGATGTAGAAAAAGCCAGCCCCGTAGAACGAGCAGACTTTGACGTATTCGACCGCCTTCGCCTTGGTGGGAAGATCGGCCGCGTGCGCCCCTGCAACCGCGATGAGACCAGCTGCTCCACCTAAGAGCAAGCTCTTCACCATCTTCATGGTTGACCTCCATTGAGTGTCGATTGTGAAGCTCGTCCCGCAGTGCGATTGCGCTTTGGGAGCCTCACGTGAAACGGCGTGTTGAACGCGATGCCCATCAGCCGAGTCGAAGATTGCGAGACGCGACACGCGAAGCCCAATCACGCGCGTGTGTCGGCGGGGCCGGTTTTATGACCGGGATTTGATGAGCGTTCGAAGTCGCAATAGGGAATAGATAAAATCGCTCTGGCGCATGCCGGTCGGCGCGGTTAATCTGCACCGAAATAATTCTTGTAATGCGCCGTGTGGAAATATTCCCGGATTCTGTGCAAGCTGATATTGCGGCAGCGCACAAAACGCATTCAACATCTCGGGCGCTGTCGCACGCCACCAAGGCAAAAATACATCGATCCTTGCATTATTGACGCAAGCGGGAATAAACCGCGTCGCATGGCACTTCTTCTCATCCGAATTTGTGCGCCGCACGGGATTCCAGGCGAGCATTCACGCAACACACGCGGTTTATCGCTCGCCCGGGGCGGCGTCGCGGGAATAAATCGTCGCGCCGGAAACTTCTGGCTTTGTCAGCACGAGGACTTGATTGCGCGAAGAATTGGCTACGCGGCCGCTCGCCGCGATTCGCTTGGTCTCTCACCGTCGGAAATCCGCATCGCCATGACTCCGCACACCGGCCTGGTTCCGCATGAATGACGAGACAATGCTGCTGGCCCATGCGCGGCGCTACTTCCGTGCTGCAGCGGAAAGCCAGGAGCTGCGGAAAATGGAGGTGCTGGTCGACCTTGGGCTCGACTACCTCAGACTGGCGGCGCGTCGAAAAAAGCATGCCGAGGCCGGAATAAAAGACCAACACGCCGAGTCTTGTTGTCATCAGCCGCGGATCAACGCGAATGCAGACGATCGCGCGTCGGGATGATGTGGCTCGCCTCGGTCGACGGGACAGCGAAATGGCCATTGTGAGTCCGGTGATCGACCATCCGGCATCCTCGAAACACAGAGATCACCTGCGCGTAGTCTCCAGTCAGGCGCCGCAACGGGACGACGTTTCAGACATGGCGAGCGGCGACAATGACAATGTGCGCTTTCGAAATATGGTGCTGCCACATCTTGGCGATGCCTACACGCTGGCCCGCTGGATTACCGGAAATCGCGCCGATGCCGAGGACGTGGTGCAGGACGCCTGTCTACGCGCCTTTCGGGCGATCCGGAATTATGATGGCGGCAGCAAGCGCGCCTGGGTTCTGACCATCGTGCGCCATGCGGCGTATAGCTGGCTGCGCCGGAACCGTCCGGCGGCACTCGTTGCGGTCGAGAACCTTGAAGCGGTCGAGGAAGCGCTGGCCATGCCCGGCGATCACGACAGTGCGACGCCGGAGGCGGCCCTGATCGCGAAGGCCGATGCGGCGCGGCTCGAGGCGGCGATCGCGGCACTGCCGTCGCCGTTCCGCGAGACGCTGGTGCTGCGCGACGTCCAAGGCCTCGACTACCGCGAAATCGCTGCAGTGACCGGCGTGCCGATCGGAACAGTCATGTCACGGCTGGCGCGTGGGCGCGGCCGGTTGATCGCCGATATCCGAAGGAAAGAATGATGACGCGCTCAACGGATCGCGCAGACTCCATTTTGGTCCACGCCTACCTCGATGGCGAGCTCGATCCCGCCAATGCGCTGGCGATCGAACGCCGCATGGCCGCCGAGCCGGCGCTTCTGGCAGAATACAAGCGCCTTGAGGCCTTGCAGCGGCTGCTGCGCGACCGGTTTCCGCACCAAGGTCCTCCGCCCGAGCTGCGCGCCCGCATCGGGGCGGCGGTCGGGATAAAGCCTACGCGCGTTCAGCCGTCCTGGCGCGCGCTCGCCGCGTCGATCGCCATCACGGCGATAGTGACCAGCGGCGCGACCTGGGTCGCACGCGGGCCGGAGTTCGGTGACCCGGTGCGGGACGCGGTCGTGGCGGGGCATATCCGCTCGCTGATGGCGTCACAGCCGGTCGATGTCGTCTCGTCGGACCGCCACACTGTGAAGCCGTGGTTCAACGGGCGCATTCCGGAAGCACCGCGGGTCGTGGACCTTGCCAAGGAGAATTTCCCATTGGTCGGAGGGCGCATCGATGTCGTCGGCCGCAAACCGGTGCCGACACTGGTCTATCGCCGTCACGCGCACTTCATCAGCGTCACCGCGGTTCCGGTTGCGGATCTGGCGGATGCAGCGCCCGCCCGTCACCCGGCAGATGGCTACGGTATCGTGCGCTGGACCGAAAACGGGGTGGCCTACTGGGCCATCTCGGACGTCGGCGCGGACGAGCTCGACAGCTTTGTGCGGTTGTTCCGCGTCGCGCCGCCGCTGACGTAATCGGACCGCGGCGTCGTTCTATTTGCGCGCCGCGTCGCTCTACTTGCGCGCCGCGAGGGCGCCGTAGACCATGGCGCGGAACTCGGCGTGATAGGCGGCGCGGATCGATGGCCCTTCGGCAAACACGATGCCGATGAGTTTTTCCGCCGGATCGAAGAAATAGCGCGGCCCCGTGATGCCGCCCCAGAACATGTCGCCGACGCTGCCAGGAAACGGAGCGCCGCCAGCCGACACCCGGACCGGGTTCAACTTGTCTGTCGAAGGAAGGCGGAAAGAAGCGCAGCCGTTTCCTTGGGGAACTCTTCCACGAAGAAGTGCCCGCCGGGTAGCGATGCGTCGGTCAGGTGCGCACAGCGTTTGCGCCATTCCGACGGAATGTCGAACAGCCGCGCCATTGCGCCCGCGGCGCCATAGAGCGCGAAGGCGGGACACTGAACTTTGTCTGTCGAGATCAGTACTGTCGTGCTGCAGGTCGATCCCAGCGGCGGCGCGATAGTCCGAGCACGTTCCGTGTATCATCGCAGGATTCGCCACGCTGCGCGGTACCCGACAAGCATCTCGGGATCGAAATCGTCGATGCGCGTTGCGCCCATCCGACGAGGCAGGTCTCGTAGAAGAAGTCTGGATCGTTGCCAATCAGGCGCTCGGGAAACGGCTCGGGTTGCGCCAGGAAATAC
>JBBWZU010000488.1:0-4498 GCA_039649225.1 Hyphomicrobiales bacterium
ACGCCGATCGGCCGCGCGGCGGCCGAGCTGCCGGCGCTGCTTGGCGTGCTGCGCGCGCATATGGCGGGACGCCCCGCAGGCAAGATCGCCAAGCCGATCGCCGACCTTGCCGGCGCGCTGCAGGCCGCGCGCTTCGGTGTTGCGGTCTGGTCGGCGCAAATGCTCGATGAACTCACGATCGAGATGCTGTTCGGTCTGATCAAGGATCTCAACGCAAAAACCCGCTTCACCGGCCTGCCGCTTGCGGCCGGCGACAACGCGGCGGGCGTGCAGCAAGCCTGCGGCTGGATGACGGGATTTCCCGCCCGCACCGGATTCGGCCGCGGTTATCCCGAGCATGATCCGTGGCGCTTCGATGCGCGACGTCTGGCGGAGAGCCGCGAGGCGGATTGCGCGCTGTGGGTTTCGGCCTACGGGCCGGCAGCGCCGAACTGGAAAACCCCGACCATTGCGCTGAGCGCGGACGCACTGAACGTAGATGCCTGGCCGTCCAGCGCGCAGGTTCACATTCAAGTCGGCCGCCCGGCCCTCGACCACGACGCGGTCGAGCACGATGCCACGACCGGGATGCTGGTTGCGCGTGCCGCCGGCCACAAGAGCGCCCTGCCCTCGGTCGCCGAGGCCATCGCGCGCATCGCGGCCGCATTGCCGCCCGCTGGAGCGTGGCCATGCTGACGCGCATCGCAGGCGGGCGCGTCATCGATCCGGCGCATCAGCGCGACGGCATCGGCGACGTGTGGATGCGCGATGGCCGCATTGTCGACGCGCCGCCTGATGGAACGCACGCGGACGAGACTTATGACGCGACGGCCAAGATCGTCATGGCGGGCGCGATCGACATCCACTCCCACATCGCCGGCGCCAACACCAACACGGCGCGGCTGCTGCTGCCGGAGCATCATCGCGCCTCCGTTGCGCGTCCGGCCGAAACGCCGCTGTCGACCGCCGGCTGGTCCACTTTTGAGACCGGTTGCCGCTATGCGCAAATGGGCTTCACCACCGTGGTCGAGCCCGCGGTCGCGCCGCACCACGCGCTGCATGCGCATCTGGAGTTGGCCGACACGCCGATCATCGACAAGGCGATCCTCGCGGTGCTCGGCAATGATGATTTCCTGCTCGGCCTGATGCGGATGAAAGAAAGTCCCGAGGCGATCCGCGACACGGTCGCCTGGACGCTTGAAACTTCGCGCGCGCTCGGCATCAAGGTGATCAATGCGGGCGGCGCCGCGGCGTTCAAGGCCAATGTGCGCGCGTTCTCGCTCGACGACGAAGTGCCGTGGTACGGGGTCTCATCGCGGGCGATCGTCAAGGCGTTGCAGCGCGCCGTGCACGATCTCGGCGTGCCGCATCCGCTGCACGTTCATTGCAACAATCTCGGCATGGCGGGCAATGTCGAGACCGCGCTGGCGACCATCGCGGCGGCCGAAGGCCTGCCGCTGCATCTCGCGCATCTGCAGTTCTACGGCTACGGCAAGGAGGGCGAACGCGGCTTTTCATCCGCCGCGCCCCAGCTTGCCGAAGCGGTGAATGGCGCAAAGACTGTCACCATCGATGTCGGCCAGGTGATGTTCGGCCAGACCGTCACGATCTCGTCCGACGTGCTGCGCCAGTTCAATGCGCGCGACCAGGCGCGGCCGAAAAAATGGGTGATCTTCGACGGCGACTCGAATGGCGGCGGCATCGTTCCCTACAATTATCGCGCCAATGATTTCTACAACGCGCTGCAATGGGCGATCGGGCTGGAACTGTTCTTGCTGATTGACGATCCGTCGCGCGTATTCTTCACCACCGATCATCCGAACGGCGCGCCGTTCACGACCTATCCGGAGATCTTCGCGCTGCTGATGAGCCGCGACCTGCGTGGCGAATGGATTTCAAGGTTACCGCCCGCCGCGATGGCGATGACGACACTGCGGTCGATCGCGCGCGAATACACGCTGGGTGAAATCGCCACGATGACGCGCGCGGCTCCAGCGCGGCTGCTCGGCCTTGGCGATCGCGGGCATCTCGGCGCGGGCGCCGTCGCGGACGTCGCGGTTTACAACGACGATAAGGACCGCGCCGCGATGTTCCGTTCCGCCGCGCTGGTGTTCAAGGATGGCGACCTCGTCGTGCGCGAGGGCGAGGTCACGCACTATCGCTTCGGCCGTGCGCTCAATGTGCGGCCCGGACACGACGCGGCGATCAGCCGCCGCATGACGGCGTATTACGACGCGCGCTACGGCCTTTCGGACGACTTCATCAAGGTGCCGGAGTTCGCCATTGCGCGCCCCGACCCATTCGGGCTGGTGCCATGCGCACGCTGACCATCAAGGGCATCCGTATCGACGATACGTTCGCGGAAGCCTTCGGCATGCGGGCGACCGCGCTGACGATCACGGCCGACAGCGCGCGCTGGGCGCGGCAGGCCGCCGTCACGATGACGGGTTTTGCCACATCCGTGATCGGCTGCGGCCTGGAGGCCGGCATCGACCGCGCGCTGCCGGCGCGCGAAACGCCGGACGGGCGCCCCGGCGTGCGCGTACTGCTGTTCGGCATGTCCACCACCGAGTTGCAAAAGCAGCTCGCCGCGCGCGTCGGGCAATGCGTGCTGACCTGTCCGGGCACGGCCTGTTATGCGGCGCTCGAGGGCGAAGAGAAGCTGCGGCTCGGCAATGCGCTGCGCTATTTCGCCGACGGCTGGCAGATCTCCAAGCGCTTCGGCGGTAAGCACTACTGGCGCCTCCCCGTGATGGATGGCGAATTCGTCTGCGAGGCGACCACGGGCCTCACCAAGAAGGCGGTCGGCGGCGGCAATCTGCTGATCATGGGGGCGAGCGCCACGACCACGCTCGCGGCCACCGAGGCCGCCGTCAAGGCGATCGATGCCGTCGCGGATGCCATCATGCCGTTTCCCGGCGGCATCGTGCGCTCGGGCTCCAAGGTCGGCTCGAAATACAAGGGCGTGATCGCGTCGACCAATGACGCCTATTGTCCGACACTCAAAGGCGCGGTGAAAACCGCGCTCGATGACGATACCGCCTCGGTGCTCGAAATCGTCATCGACGGCCTGACGCCGGAGGCGGTTGCGAATGCGATGCGCGCGGGCTTGAGGGCGATTGTGAAGCTGGGGCCGAAGCGCGGCGCGGTGCGTGTCGGCGCCGGCAATTACGGCGGCAAACTCGGCCCGCATCATTTTCACCTGAAGGACCTGGTGCCGTGACGCTGTTCCTCACGTTGCGCGAACGGCCCGCACAGCGGCTCGACCTGTCGCCGCTGGTGCCGCATCTTCTGGCCGGCAAGACCGCCGCCGAGATCGAAGGCATCGCGCTTCAGACCACGCGCGTGCGCGTGACGGTCGGCGATGCGTTCCGGCTGCGGATGGGCGATGCGCAGCACATTCGCATCGAGAACGCCTGCGACCGGCTCGACCAGATCGGCGCCGGCCAGAACGGCGGCGACATCGAGGTCATCGGCGATACGGGAGTCCAGACCGGACGGCTGATGACCGGCGGCCGTCTGACGATTCGCGGCAATGCCGGTCATTGGACCGCATCCGGCATGCGGAACGGTGTGATCGAGATCACCGGATCGGCCGGCGACCGCCTCGGCGGGCCGCTCGCCGGCGAAGTGTCCGGCATGCGCGGCGGCGTCTTGATCATACGTGGCAACGCCGGCGCGCGCGCGGGCGATAAATTGCGGCGCGGCACCATCATCATCGAAGGCCGCGCCGGCGATCACGCCGGCAGCCGCATGATCGCCGGAACGCTGATCGTGCGCGGCGCGGCCGGCGCCCTCCCCGGCACTCTGATGAACCGCGGCACTATCGTGCTCGGCGAAACCACCAGCCTCGCGCCGACCTTCGCGGATTGCGGCGTGCATAATCTCGTCGCGATGCGGCTGATGGCGAGCTTCCTCAAGCCTTTTAGCAAGGGGGCCGCCGCCCTGCTCGGCCGGCCATTGCGGCGCTTCGCCGGCGACATGGCGGTATCCGGCCACGGCGAGATTTTTATGGGAAACTCGAACCCATGACCCAACGTATACGTTGAGTTCAGGTCCATTGACGCGGGCGGCGTGCGCCGGAGAGACAGCCATGGGATTGATCGAGATCGTGATGCTGGTCTGCGCGGTCGCGCAGCCGGACCGCTGCGAGGACAAGCATCTGCAATTCGCCTGGCAGGGCTCGCTGAAGCAGTGCGTGATGGCGGCGCAGCCCTATATGGCGCAATGGATCGGCGATCATCCGCAATGGACGATCAAGAGTTATCATTGCGACTATCCGGGCCGGCAGGAAAAGATTTAGCGCGTCTCACGAGCCGTAGGGCGGGCAAAGGCGCGCGCTTGCGCGCCGTGTCCGCCGCCGAAACGGCGGGCACGCGCTCCGCGCTTTGCCCGCCCTACGCACAGCGCTATTTCTGCGCGCAATTCGTGAGCTGCTTTTCCTCGATCGCGAACACGCCATCCTTCACTTCGACATCCTTGACGACGCAAATGCGGCCGACCTTGTCGATCAGCTTGG
>JBBWZU010000200.1:0-10962 GCA_039649225.1 Hyphomicrobiales bacterium
TTACGAAATGGCAGCTATCAGCATGTTTCATCGATCAAATCAGGCTTATCCGCTTGCCGTGCGCGCGCTTGGCCGGTACCAACGGGCCGCAAAAACGGAGATTCCCGATGGCCTTCCTGTCCGAGACCCTAAAGCGCATCAAGCCGTCGCCCACCATCGCGGTGACCGACAAGGCGCGCGCGCTCAAACAGGCCGGCAAGAACGTGATCGGCCTCGGCGCGGGCGAGCCGGATTTCGACACGCCGGACAACATCAAGCAGGCCGCCATGAAGGCGATCGAGAGCGGGCGCGCCTCGAAGTACACCGCCGTCGACGGTATCCCTGAGCTCAAGGCCGCGATCTCGCGCAAGTTCAAGCGCGAGAACAATCTCGAGTACAAGCCGAGCCAGATCATCGTCGGCACCGGCGGTAAGCAAGTGCTCTATAATGCCCTGATGGCCACGCTGAACCCGGGCGACGAAGTGGTCATCCCGGCGCCGTATTGGGTGAGCTACCCCGACATGGTGCTGCTCGCGGGCGGCACGCCGGTCGAGGTCATGACCACGATGGCGGACGGCTTCAAGATGAAGCCGGAAGCCCTCGAGAAGGCGATCACGCCGCAGACCAAGTGGATCATCTTCAACTCGCCCTCGAACCCGACCGGCGCCGCCTATACGCATGCCGAGTTGAAGGCGATCACCGACGTGCTGCTGCGCCATCCGCAGGTGTGGGTGATGACCGACGATATGTATGAGCATCTCGTCTATGACGACTTCAAGTTCTCTTCGCCGGCTGAAGTCGAGCCCGCCCTCTATGACCGCACGCTGACGATCAACGGCACCTCGAAGGCCTATTGCATGACCGGCTGGCGCATCGGCTATGCCGGCGGCGACGAGAAGCTGATCAAGGCGATGGCGATGCTGCAGTCGCAGTCGACCTCGAACCCCGCCGCGGTGTCGCAATGGGCCGCGGTCGAGGCGCTCGATGGGCCGCAGGACTTCATCCCGAAGCACAACAAGATCTTCAAGGAGCGGCGCGACCTCTGCGTCTCAATGCTCAACCAGGCCAATGGCATCCAGTGCCCGCGGCCCGAAGGCGCGTTCTACGTCTATCCGTCCTGCGCCGGCACGATCGGCAAGACGACGGCGGCTGGCAAGAAGCTCGGCAACGACGAGGACTTCGTCACCGAGCTGCTCGAGGCCGAAGGCGTCGCGGTGGTGCAGGGTTCGGCGTTCGGCCTTGGGCCGGCGTTCCGGATTTCCTACGCGACCAAGACCGAGGATCTCGAAGAAGCCTGCCGCCGCATCCAGCGCTTCTGCGGCAATTTGAAATAGCCTAAAGGCGCGCGCGTCGGGGCATCACGCCGCCTGATATTGTCACCCCAGCCTTGAAAATGGCACGTTTGGCTCATGATTTGGGCCGGACCGTGCTAATGCTTGGCCGGAGATTGAACGGGGCTAGGGCCGTCGGCCCTATCAGGGGAGAAACGCCATGGTACGTGGTTGGAAGGTGCTCGGTGCGGCGGTGTTGGGCCTCGCCGCGATGGCTGGCGCGACACAGGCGCAGCGGCCGGTCTGGGAGCAAAGCGGCACGCTCAATTGCGACGTATCGGCGGGCATCGGCTTTATCATCGGTTCGCAACGGCAGGTGAACTGCCTGTTTACGCCGAGCTATCCGGCGCCGCCGGAGCAGTATGTCGGCACCATCACCAAGGTCGGGCTCGATATCGGCGCGACCGCCGCCGGCCAGCTCGTCTGGGCGGTGCAGATGTCGACCACGCGCCGCCGCGGCGTCCTGGCGGGCTCGTATGCGGGTGCCGCGGCCGAGGCGACCATCGGTGCCGGGCTTGGCGCGAACGTGCTGGTCGGCGGCAATGATCGTTCGGTCGCGCTGCAGCCGCTGTCCATTCAGGGGCAGGTCGGGCTGAATGTCGCGGCGGGCGTTGCGGAAATCGCGCTGCAGTTCGTGCGCTGATTTTTCGCGGACTGTTGAAGCCGTCCGAAGCGGAAGGAAGCCATCATGCAGATCGCAGTTCTTACCTTCGACGGGTTCAACGAACTCGACTCATTCATCGCGGCCGCGATGCTGAACCGGCTTCGACCCAAAGGCTGGCAGGCGCATATCACGTCGCCGACCGAGGAAGTGACCTCGATGAACGGTGTCACGGTTCGCCGGCAGAAGCCGATCAGCTTCGCGGCCGAAGCCGACGGTGTCATCATCGGAAGCGGCGTAAAGACCCGCGAAATCGCCGCGGATGGCGCGCTGTTGTCCGCGCTCCGGCTGGATCCGGGCAGGCAGCTGATCGGCGCGCAGTGCTCCGGAACGCTGCTGCTGGCCAAGCTCGGCCTGATCGGCGATCTGCCGGCCTGCACCGACCTCAAGACCAAGCCGTGGGTGATCGAAGCTGGCGTTCGGGTTCTGGACACACCATTTGTTGCCCATGGCAATGTCGCAACTGCAGGCGGCTGCCTTGCCGCGCAGTATCTCGCCACCTGGATGATTTTGCGCAAAGCCTCGCAAGCGGACGCCGAGACGGTGATGCAATATGTCGCTCCGGTTGGCGAAAAGACTGCATTTGTTGATCGCGCGTTCGCGGCCGTGCTGCCGTTCGTTGATTCGAGCGCAGCGCAGGCCGCCTAGCCTCGCTGGACAAAAGCTCGCCAACTGAGTCTCGCGGCTTTAGTCGCCGCGGCGGTGTTCCCATGCTGACGCAATGTCAGCGCGCATCTGGCTTGCACGCGTCCCCTTGCCAGTTGCCCTCCCGCCTGTAACGATGCCGTCATATAAACAGCAACGGCCGCGCGCGGCTCGTCGCCGCGTCGGCCAAGGGAGGCGGACATGGCAGACAACGGCGGCACGAGTCCGAAGGGTCCCCGGTGCATCGCGCTGGTGGGCCCATTCCAGAGTGGCAAGACCACGCTGTTGGAAGCGATCCTCGCGCGCACCGGCGCGGTCCCGCGTCAGGGTGCGGTCGAGACCGGCTCGACGGTCGGCGACTCCTCACCGGAGGCGCGCGCTCACAGCATGAGCGTCGAACTCTCGGTTGCGACCACGAATTTCCTCGGCGACAGCTACACTTTCATCGATTGCCCCGGCTCGGTTGAATTCGTGCACGACATGCGCGCCGCCTTGCCGGCGGTCGATGCGGCGGTGGTGGTGTGCGAGGCGGACGAGAAGAAGATTCCACAGCTTCAATTGATCCTGCGCGAGCTCGAAGAGCTGAACATCCCGCGCTGTCTGTTCCTCAACAAGATCGACAAGGCCGACAAGCGCGTGCGCGAAACGCTGAGCGTGCTGCAGCCGGCCTCGCGCGTGCCGCTGGTGCTGCGGCAGATCCCGATCTGGTCGAACGAGATCATCATCGGCTTCGTGGATCTCGCGCTGGAGCGCGCGCACATCTACAAGGAGCACGCGGCGTCCGAAGTCGTGCCGCTCGACGGCGAGAATGCCGATCGCGGCAAGGAAGCGCGCTTCACCATGCTCGAGACGCTCGCCGATCATGACGACGAACTGATGGAGCAATTGCTCGACGACATCCCGCCGCCGCGCGACAAGGTGTTTGACGACCTCTCCAAGGAGCTGCGCGACGGCGTCATCTGTCCGGTGCTGATCGGCTCGGCGACGCGCACCAACGGCGTGCTGCGGCTATTGAAGGCGCTGCGTCACGACGCGCCCGGCGTCGCCGACACCGTAAAGCGGCTGAAGTTGAGGGCCGGTAGCGACTCGGTTGTCAGCGTGTTCAAGACGCATCACAGCGCCCATGGCGGCAAGATGTCGCTCGCCCGCGTCCTTTCAGGACAGGTCGGCGACGGCACGACCTTCATCTCGCCGGACGGCGACGCGGGCCGCGTCTCAGGCGTGTTCAAGCTGATGGGGCAAGGGAGCGAGAAGCGCACGGCGGCTGGCCCAGGCGACACTGTCGCGCTCGGCAAGCTCGATCACGCCAAGACCGGCGACACGCTCACCGCCGGCAAGCTGGCGTATCCGGCGGTTGGGCGCGTTGTGCCCTTTCCGCCTGTGCTCGCGATCTCGATTTCCGCCAAGGAGCGCAAGGACGACGTGAAGCTCGGCCAAGCGCTGAACCGCCTGCTCGACGAGGATCCCTCGCTCAGTGTCCACCACAATCCCGAGACGCACGAGATCGTCGTGTGGGGGCAGGGCGAGATGCATCTGCGCGTCGCGACCGAGCGGCTGGCCGGGCGGTTCGGCATCGCGATCGAGAAGCGCAAGCCGAGCGTCGGGTATCGCGAGACCATCAAGAAGCCGGTGCTTCAACAGCGCGGCCGGCACAAGAAACAGTCCGGCGGTCACGGACAGTTCGGCGACGTGGTGCTCGACTTGAAGCCGCTGCCGCGGTCGAGCGGCTTTGTGTTCAACGAGGTCATCACCGGCGGCGCGGTGCCACGCAACTACATCCCGTCGGTCGAGGAGGGCGTGCTCGATGCGCTCAAGCACGGTCCGCTCGGCTTCCCGGTGGTGGATGTTGCGGTGACGCTGACCGACGGCTCGTATCATGCGGTGGATTCTTCCGACATGGCGTTCCGCCAAGCCGGCCGCATCGGCATTTCGGATGCCTTGCCGCAGGCACAGCCGGTGCTGCTCGAGCCGATCCACCTGGTCGAGATCGTTTGCCCGACCGACGCGACCGCCAAGATCAACGCCATCATGTCGGGGCGGCGCGGTCAGATCCTCGGCTTTGACACGCGCGAGGGCTGGGTCGGCTGGGACGTCGTCAAGGCAATGATGCCGGAGACCGAGATCGGCGACCTCATCATCGAAATCCGCTCGGCAACATCGGGGGCCGGCTCGTTTACGGCGAAGTTCGACCATATGGCGGAACTCACCGGACGGACGGCGGATCAGATCGTCGCGGCGCGGAAAGCCGGAACCGCGGCGGCGGCGTAATTTCTGTCGCGCAGGCGTGACTTGTCTGTGATCTGGCGTTGAGCGTAACTCTGCGGAAGCTTTGTATTGGCGCATGATCTTATCGGCGAACCGGTTTCCACTTCGCCGGATCATGCGCGCCACGAGAGGACGATGCCTCATGCACGTTATTCGACGCCGGGGATGGGAAATCCCCGAGCATCAGGCGACGCCGGAGGGCGTGTACCTGAATCGCCGCAACTTCATCAGCACCGCCGCCGGCGCCGCCGCGGCGACGCTGGTGCCGCAGATCGCGTCGGCGCAGCGCGTCTCGGACATGCCGGATCCCAGCAAGGATCTCTATCCGGCCAAGCGCAACGAGAAATATACGATCGGCGACCGGCAGATCACGCCGGAGGCGGTCAACGGCAGCTACAATAATTTCTACGAGTTCGGTGAATCCAAGAACATCGCCAAGGCGGCGCAGCAGCTTAAGGTCAGGCCCTGGACCGTCGCGATCGACGGCATGGTGGAGAAGCCGTTCGAGATCGCCATCGATGACTTGATCCGGCAGATTCCGCTCGAAGAGCGGCTTTATCGCCATCGCTGCGTCGAGGCGTGGTCGATGACGATCCCGTGGACCGGCTTCCCGCTCGCCAAGCTGGTCGAACTGGCCAAGCCCTTGTCGTCGGCGAAATACGTCCAGATGCAGACGTTCCAGGACAAGACCGCGCCGGGCTTCCGCAACGTGCTGTATCCCTGGCCCTACACCGAGGGGCTGACGATCGCGGAGGCCAACAACGAGTTGGCGTTCCTCGTCACCGGCATGTACGGCAAACCCGCCCTGAAGCAGATGGGCGCGCCGCTGCGTCTCGCGGTGCCGTGGAAGTACGGGTTCAAGTCGATCAAGTCGATCGTGCGTTTCAGCTTCACGGACCAGCAGCCGAAGACGTTCTGGGAAGGTCTGCAGGCGGCCGAGTACGGCTTCTGGGCCAACGTCAATCCCGAAGTGCCGCATCCGCGCTGGAGCCAGGCAACCGAGGAAGACATCACGACACGGGATCGCCGTCCGACATTGAAGTTCAACGGCTATGGCGAGTATGTGGCGGATATCTACAAGGGACTGGAGAAAGAGCGGCTTTGGGTCTGACGCTCTGCCGGATCTTCACGAAAGAGCTCACGATAGAGCCGCCATGCGAGAGCCGTGCGATAGCCTCGCGCGGCTCTTTCGTTGAGGATCGCCGGCAGCCGGCTTGTGATGCGCCGTGCCTCGTTAACATCAGTTATCAGGCGGATACTTTTGGTGAACGCCGATATTTTTTGTCTTCATCGATATTTTTTAGCGCAACGGTCATGACGCAGCGCAAGCTTCACGCAACGGAATGTTTCTTTCACGCAACGCCGCACTCAAGAAAAAACCGGACCCTTGCGGGCCCGGTTGTGTAGTTTTGCCGGCGCGAAGCCGACAATCACCTTCCAGAGGGGAACAGCTGCCTGCACCACGATCACCGCCTGGGAGGAACAGCGACCGGTTGCCTACAGCCACATGACTATGGGCTGCTTCGTGCACGCAAACAACGCAGATGTCGGTATGTCAGCCATGCGGGGTCGGCACGCAGAGCTGATCTGCAACAGGGGCGCGGTTCAAATCTTCAGAAATTCCACTGCTGCGCCTTCGCGACCAGGAAGTCACGGAAGACCTGAATGCGCGCAACGGATTTGAGTTCTTCCGGGTACACGAAGAACGCGTCGAAGGTGAAATCGTCAAGATCGCCGAACAGCTGCACCAGCCCGCCATTCTCTTCGACCAGATAGTCGGGGAGCATCGCGACGCCGAGCCCGCGCTGACAGGCGCGCAGCAGACCGAGCACGTTGTTGATCGTCAGCCACGCCTGGCGCGGTCCCTTGCCGTCGCGGCCGGTGTCGACGAGCCAGCCGGATGAGCGCAAGTGGGTCGGCACCGTCGAGCCGCCAAGCACCAGCAGACGATGATGATCGAGGTCTTCATGGTTGCGCGGCGTCCCGAAGCGCTTGAGATATTCCGGGGATGCGTAGGCGTGGAAATGCATCGTGAACAGCTTGCGCTGAATGAGGTCGGGCTGCGTTGGCAGCCGCAGGCGGATCGCAACATCGGCCTCGCGCATCGCCAGATCGAGCTCGAGCTCGGTCGTCAGCAGCGTGATGCGGATGTCGGGATAGAGTTCGAGGAATTCGCCGAGCCTTGGCGTCAGCCAGCTGACGCCAAGGCCGACTGTGGTCTGAACCTTCAATTCGCCGTGCGGCTTTTCGCGGCTGTCGGTCAGCTTGGTGCGCGCCGCCTCCAGCTTCATGAACACTTCATGAGCGGTGCGGTAGAGCATCTCGCCCTGTTCGGTCAGGATCAGCCCGCGTGCATGGCGGTGGAATAGCGGAGCATTCAGCTCCTGCTCCAACGCGCTCACCTGGCGCGATACGGCCGACTGCGAGAGGCTGAGCTTTTCACCCGCATGGGTGAAACTGCCAGCCTCCGCGGCGGCATGAAAAACCTTCAACTTGTCCCAGTCCATCTTCTGTATTCCGCCCCTGTGTGCCCCGCTCGATGCGGAGTTCTTGTTATTCGGCCGCGTCGCGGCGCTCTTCCCGTGCGGCGAGAAAGCGCTCTGCTTCCAGCGCCGCCATGCAACCCATGCCGGCGGCCGTCACCGCCTGGCGATAGATATCGTCCGCGACATCGCCGGCCGCGAATACGCCCGCCACCGATGTTGCGGTGGAGTGCGGCGCGACCTTGATATAGCCGGAGGGCTTCATCTCGAGTTGACCGGCCACCAGTTCGGTCGCGGGCGAATGACCGATCGCGATGAACACGCCGTCGGCGCGCATTTCGCTGATGGAGCCGGTCTTGACGTTCTTCAGCGCCACGCCCTTGACCTTCATCGGGTTGTCGTCGCCGAGCACGTCGAGCAATGTTGCGTCCCAGATGACGTGGATTTTCGGGTTCTTGAACAGGCGATCCTGCAGGATCTTTTCCGCGCGGAAGTGATCGCGCCGATGCACCACCGTGACCTTGGCGGCGAAGTTGGTCAGGAACAGCGCTTCCTCGACCGCGGTATTGCCGCCGCCGATCAGCACGACCTCCTTGCCGCGATAGAAGAACCCATCGCAGGTGGCGCAGGCCGAGACGCCATAGCCTTTGAATTTCTGCTCCGAGGGAAGATCGAGCCAGCGCGCCTGCGCGCCGGTCGCGAGCACGAGCGCGTCGGCCAGATAGACGTCGCCGCTGTCGCATTCGAGCCGGAACGGACGCTGTGACAGATCCAGCTTGAGCACCTGGTCGGCGATGAGCTTGGTGCCGACATGCTCGGCCTGCTTCTCCATCTGCTCCATCAGCCAGGGGCCTTGGATCACCTCGGCGAAGCCGGGATAATTCTCCACGTCGGTCGTGATGGTGAGTTGGCCGCCCGCCTGCACGCCACGGATCAGGACCGGCTCGAGCATGGCGCGTGCCGCGTAGATCGCGGCGGTGCAGCCGGCGGGCCCGGACCCAATGATGACCAGCTTGGCGTGGGTAACCTTCGACATTCCGAAGAAACTCCAGGGGCAGGATCACTCTCGCGCGCCGCAGGTGGGGAGAGGCGGCGGCCGTGTCCGGCCCGAGTCGTGTTCCGCCTTCGAATGTAAGGCTTCGCAGGAGCTATGCAAGATACGCAACCCCCAATGCCACAACCGAAAAATCAAGCCAAACTTATCATCAATCCTGAATGAGGCTGCGTACGCAATAATCTTTCGCGCAGTCCCAGTTCAGGCTAATGAGGGGCCCGGATTCGTGGCGTTCCCGCCGCGCACGTTTTTCCTTGGGAGAACTCTGGTGCTGGCCCGCCTCGACGATATTGACTGGAAAATCCTGCGCGAACTGCAGGCCGACGGCCGCATGACCAATGTCGAGCTGGCGCGCCGGGTCGGCATCTCGGCACCGCCCTGCCTGCGGCGGGTGCGGGCGCTGGAGGAGGCGGGCTTCATCAAGGGCTACCGCGCGCTGCTGGACGGCAAGGAACTCGGCTTCGAGGTCACGGCATTCGCCATGGTGCATCTGTCGAGCCAGGCCGAGGCCGATCTCACGGCGTTTGAGGAATTCGTGCGCGCGCAGCCGATCGTGCGCGAATGCTGGATGCTGTCGGGCGAGATCGATTTCGTGCTCAAATGCGTCGCGCCGACTTTGTCGGCGTTTCAGGCCTTTGTGGCGGAACTGACCGGCGCGCCCGCCGTGCGCAACGTCAAGACGTCGCTGACACTGCGCAATTCGAAGGACGCCGCGATGGTGCCGCTGGAGATGCGGGAAGGGGCTGGCTCCTAAGCCATCGTCGTGTTTCGCGATGGCGTCCACGGCACCGCTCGTTCCCGACCACCACAAAACGAGATCGCCGGGACAAGCCCGGCGATGACGTAACTTAGAGGCTTGGCGTGCGGCTTACCGCCACTCGACCTTCTTCACCTCGTAGCCCTTGGCGCCGCTCGGCGTGACGACCTCGACCGAGGCGCCCTTGGTCTTGCCGATCAGCGCGCGCGCAAGCGGCGAGGTGATCGAGATGCGGCCTTCCTTGGCGTTGGCTTCCGGTTCGCCGACGATCTGCCACACCTGCTTCTTGTCGGTGTCCTCGTCGATCAGCGTGACGGTCGCGCCAAATTTGATGGTGTCGCCCGACAGCTTGGAAACGTCGATGATCTCGGCGCGCGCAATCTTGTCCTCAAGCTCGGCGATCGCGCCTTCATTGAGCGATTGGGACTCCTTGGCGGCGTGGTACTCGGCATTCTCCGAGAGGTCGCCGTGCGAGCGCGCTTCCGTGATCTGCTGAATGATGCGTGGCCGCTCCACCTGCTGGCGGTGCTTCAATTCGGTTTCCAGCACGGCGTAGCCGGCCGCGGTCATCGGGATTTTTTCCATAGCTCCTGGTAGCCTCCGACCTCACAAAAAATTCCGATCGCGCGCCGACAAAAACCGGCTACGCGATCGCTTGACTGCTCAAACGCTCAACCATTCCTCGGGCGGCCGGCCCGATCAGGGCTTGCCGTCGAAATAGCTTTGCAACGCGCGCACTTGGAGATCACCCGCCAGATTGGCCCGGATCCCCTGCGCGGCGGCGACGGCCCCGGAAAGAGTGGTGTAGTAGGGGACTTTATGCAAGAGGGCAGCCCGACGCAGAGACTGGCTGTCGGCGAGCGCCGTCACCCCATCAGTAGTATTATACACAAGCTGGACACCCCCGTTCTTGATCCGGTCGACGATGTGGGGGCGGCCTTCCAGCACTTTATTTACTTTTTCGGCCCGTACGCCGTTTTGGCTCAAATAGCGCTGGGTTCCCCCCGTGGCGATCACCTTGAAACCAAGTTTTTCCAGCAATTTGATGGCCTCGAGGATGCGCGGCTTGTCGTCGTCGCGCATCGACACGAACACGGTTCCCTTGCGTGGCAGCATCGCGCCGCCGCCGATCTGGCTTTTGGCGAAGGCGATGTCGAACGACATATCGAGGCCCATGACCTCGCCGGTCGACTTCATTTCCGGGCCCAGCACGGTGTCGACCTTGTCGCCGAAGCGCGCGAACGGGAACACGGCCTCCTTGACGCCGATGTGGTCGAACTGCGGGGTCTTCAGCTTGAGGTCGGCCAGCGTCTCGCCGGCCATCACGCGAGCCGCGATCTTGGCCACCGGCAGGCCGATCACCTTGGCGACGAACGGCACGGTGCGCGAGGCGCGTGGATTGACTTCCAGCACGTAGATCTCGCCGTCCTTGATGGCGTACTGCACGTTCATCAGTCCGCCGACCTGGAGCGCGAGCGCCAGTGCGCGCGTCTGGCTCTCAAGCTTGGCGATCATCTCGGGCGAGAGCGAATGCGGCGGCAGCGAGCAGGCCGAGTCGCCCGAGTGAATGCCGGCCTCCTCGATGTGCTCCATGATGCCGGCGATGAAGGTGTCCTTGCCGTCGCAGATGCAATCGACGTCGACCTCGATGGCGTCGGTGAGATAGCTGTCAATGAGCAGCGGTCGCTTGTCGGAAACGACGAGCTCGGAGGGCCGATCGAGATCGCCGGCGAGCCGCACGAGGTAGCGGTCGAGCTGCGGCGCGTCGTGCACGATCTCCATAGCGC
>JBBWZU010000206.1:0-9561 GCA_039649225.1 Hyphomicrobiales bacterium
ATCAGCCCTTGCGCACCAGCGGCGGCATGTAGGCCGGCTGCTGTTGCTCAGGCTGGAGCATCCAGCGCATGCCGAACTTGATGTCATGCGAGTCCATGTCGCGGAGCGTGTAGTAGGCGCGCGGCCCGCCGCCGTTGCCGCAACCGTTCGCACCGCACTGGATTTCTGCAGTATTGGCCGAACCCATGTTCAGGTAGCGGTAGGCGAGCTCCATCTTGAAGTTGTTCGTCACGTTGTAGGCGACACCGGCGTGGAGCGCCCACGCGAAGCTCCAGTTGGTCTGGTCGGCGGACGCAAAGCCGAAGGCCGAGGAGCCAAGGCCATTGTTATTGATGCCCGTGTCGGAAACCGAAGCGGTACGGTGATAGGCAGCACCAACGCCGGCGCCGACGAACGGTGTCAGGCAGAACCAGGTCCCGAGATCGACGTAGCCGTTTGCCATGAACACCATGGCGGAGTGATCGCCGTCATAGACGTCGAACGCGCGGCCAAGGGTGGGGTTCGGGAAATTGGTGTAGCTGCCGACTGCCTTGAACTTCACGTCGGAGCGATATTCGCCGGTGGCATCGAAGCGCAACCACGAATTCCACTGATAGCCGACACCACCGCCGATGAAGAAGGCGTCCTTGATGTCGCGCTGATCGATCCGCCAGTCAGCCGGCCAGGCGCCGCCCGTGCCGACGTTGGTCTGATGGAAATCGAATTGCTTGAACTTCTGGGCGCCGACGCCAATGTCGCCGCGCAGATACCATCCGCCCATTTCCTCGACCTGCACAGGCGCCATCTGACGCGGCTGCATGATCGGGCCGAGATCGGCCGCGTTGGCCGAGGTGAACGCCGCCGCCAATGCGGCGCCGGCGAACAAAACAACTTTCAGATTGCGCATGACTCCATCCTCTACAAACCAAGGTGGCCCGACAGACGACGGATCCACACAGGAACGAACTCGATGGAGACGATGCTGCCAGCTAATCTTTAAGCCGCACTTAACGTTAAAACTTAACCCTGATTTTTGATTGACACGACAAGGAGAAAATACCGATCAGACGCGGCTTTCCGCGCAATCGTTACTAAACGGCGGGCGAACGTTAATGCGTGCACGCGCGATTAAGAGTTCCTTCAGCGTGCATTAAGCACGCGTTTACGCGTGCAGCCGCTTTTTTTGAAAATCACGGCGTCACGGAAAGCGCGAGAACCTCGCGCAGCCATCACGTGCAATACGCGGCAGGAGATCGATCTCCCAGGCAAGATAGTCCGCCATCGCCTGTTTGACGCCATCAGCACGTTCGTACGGCTTGAGCCAGACATCGATCGGCTCGTCGGCCATCAGCGGATTTTCGTTTGTCAGCGGAAATCCCGCGGCGCGCCAGGCGCCGTTGCCGCCCGCAAGATAGCGGATCGGAAGCGGCGTGTGGGCGCGCGCCTCGTTGACGGCGAGGCCGGCAAGGACGCCGTCTTCCGAAGTCAGCACCACATTTCGGCGCAGCGGTGTTTTCTGAATGAACTGCGCGAGGCGCGCGCGGATCGCGAACCATGCGCCGGGAATGTGCGTCTGCGCGTAGTTGCGGCTGACCGAGAGGTCGACCACGGTCGCCTCGTTGCGCGCCAGCAACGTATCGAGCTCGGCGGCCTGGATCGCCGCATCACGCGCAGGCGTGCCGAGCACCGGATCTTCCGGAACGCCGGTCTCGCCGCCCGCCGCCACCAGCACGAATACGTCCTGCCAGCCCATCTGCCGAAGCCACGACGCGGTCATGACGGCGCGCACTTGCCTGTCGTCGATGAGGACAATGCGCGCGTTGAGCGTCCCGGCATATTGATCCGTCGCCTGCACCAGTTGTCCACCCGGCGCCGACAGCGCGCCCGCCACATGGCCGGCGGCGTACTCGGCCGGGTCGCGCACGTCGAACAGATAGAGCGTGCGGCTTTTATCGGCGCGAAAGTGCGCGAGCGTCGCTTCATCGATGCTGCGGATATCGAGCTTGCGGGCGATGCCGTCGGCGGCGGATTTCGACCAGGCAAGCGCACCATGCGAGACCTCGGGCGCGCGGTTGTCCTTGCCGCTGTCCGGCGTGAAGCCCGCAAGGCTCCAGCCCATGGTGCCGTTGCGCAGCGCCACCACCTTGTTCGGCACGCCCGCATTGATCAGCGACTGCGCACCGATGATGCTGCGCGTGCGGCCCGCGCAGTTGACCACCACCAGCGTCTCGGGCTTCGGCGCGATGTCGTGCACGCGCAACACCAGTTCGGCGCCCGGCACATCGACGCTCGTCGGGATCGAGACCTTCGAATATTCGTCATAGGGCCGGCTATCGAGCACCACCATGTCGGCGCCGGACTGCATCAGCGCGTGCAGTTCCTGCGCCGAAACGCTCGGCGTGTGGCTCTCGTGCTCGACGAATTCGCCGAACGCCTTGCTTGGCACGTTCACGCCGGAAAACAGCTCGTATCCGGCGGCTTCCCATGCGGCGATGCCGCCCGCGAGACGATGCAAATCCGCGTAGCCCGCATTCGCCAGAACGTCGGCGGCACGTTCGGCAAGACCATCCGCCGCATCGACCAGCACGATGCGCGTCATCAGCCGCGGCACCAACCGCGCCATGCGCAGCTCCAGCCGGCTCAGCGGCGCCGAGCGCGCAAACAGCAGATGGCTTTCGGAAAAGATCCGCTCCTCGCGCACGTCGAGCAGCGCCAGTTCCTCGCCGTCGGCCAGCATCTCGCGCAGCGCGCGCGCATCCAAAGTGCGTGCCCGCGTCTTTCCATCCACCATGTTGACAGCCTTAGGTCGCCTGTTGGGGTGTCATCTGATGCACCGCGCCGGTCGCAAGATCGAAGCGCACGCGCTTGATCTTGTCGAGGTTGGTGCCGGTGACGCGGATGAAGCGCGCACGGTCCGGATAGTCGATCGAGTGGATCGCGCCATTCTCATAGATTCCGGCGTGGCCGGGGGTCAGGCGATAGCGCTTGATCTCTTTCAGCTGCGCGCGTTCGCCGCCGCCGTCGGTGCGCTGCCATTCGATCATGTCGGTGTGGCCGGTCGCCTGGCCGTAGATCGCCCAGGACTCGCCGTGATCGTGCGGCGGCGACTTACGCGCCTTGTCGTTGACGTGCGCGAGGATCTGGAAGCCCATGTCCTTGTCCTCGTACAGCACCTTGAGGCCGAGCGGCACGTCCTCGCCGACGGTCGCCTTGACGAAATCCTGGTTGGTGAGCAGGTGCTCAAGCCTGGCGCGCACGTGTTCGCGGCCTGCAGGCCCGGGATCGCGCGCCAGTGTTTCGCGGCAGTCGGAGATGAATTGATCGAGATCGTAAGGCATCGTTGGCCTCCCTATTTGTTGGGAGGAGTCTGGCAAATTGGGAGGCGAAGTGAAAGTGGTCCGCAAACTCTTCCGCTCGTCCCGCGACCCGCCTGCGCACAAGGCTTCGGCTGGTCCGCGGCTCAGTCCGCCGTAGCTCGAAGAGCGAAGGCGGAAAGCGCGGACCCAGTCCTTTGGCTCTGGATGCCCGCTCTCGCGGGCATGCGCAGAGAAATTAGGCCGCGGCCCGGTTCAGCGCCGCAACCACGCCGTCGACGATTTCCTCGATGAAGATCGAATTCTCGCCCTCCGCCATCACGCGGATCACCGGCTCGGTACCGGAGGCGCGGATGACCAGGCGCCCCTGCCCGTCGATGCGCTGCACCGCGTCCTCGATGGCCGTCTTCACCTTGGCGTCCTCGAGCGGCTTGCCCTCGCGGTAGCGGACGTTCTTCATCACCTGCGGCAGCGGATCGAAGCGGTGGCACACTTCCGACACCGGCCTGCCGTGCTTCTTCACCACCGCGAGCACCTGCAGGGCGGCGACGAAGCCGTCACCGGTGGTGGCATAGTCGGACATGATGATGTGGCCGGAGGGCTCGCCACCGAGATTGAAGCCGCCCTCGCGCATGTGTTCGAGCACATAGCGGTCGCCGACCGGCGTGCGCGCCAGCACGATGCCGAGGCCCTTGAGATGCCGTTCCAGCCCGAGATTGGACATGATGGTCGCGACCACGGTCGGCTTTGCCAGCCTGCGGTCCTCCATCCAGCTCTCGGCCACCACGGCCAGCAACTGGTCGCCGTCGACCACATGGCCTTTCTCGTCGACGATCACGACGCGGTCGGCGTCGCCGTCGAGTGCGATGCCGATGTCGGCGCGCATCTCGCGCACCTTGCGGGCCAGCGCCTCGGGCGAGGTCGAGCCGCATTCCTTGTTGATGTTGAAGCCGTCCGGCTCCACGCCGAGCGAGAACACTTCGGCGCCGAGTTCCCACAGCCCTTCCGGCGCCACGCGATAGCCCGCGCCATTGGCGCAGTCGATCACGACGCGCATGCCGTCGAGCTCCATCGCGCGCGGCAACGTGCGCTTGGCGAACTCGATATAGCGGTCCTGCACGCCGTCGATGCGCTTGGCGCGGCCGATCTTCTGCGAGTTGGCGAGCCGCCGGGTCAGGTCGGCGTCGATGAAGTCCTCGATCTGGTGCTCGATTGCGTCGGACAGCTTGTAGCCGTCCGGTCCGAACAGCTTGATGCCGTTGTCGTCGAAGGGATTGTGCGAGGCCGAGATCATGACGCCGAGGTCGGCGCGCATCGAGCGGGTCAGCATGGCAACGCCCGGGGTCGGGATCGGGCCGGTGAGGAGGACGTCCATACCGACCGAGGTGAAGCCCGCCGTCAGGGCGTTCTCGATCATGTAACCCGACAGGCGGGTGTCCTTGCCGATCAGCACGCGGTGGCGGTGCTCGCCGTTCTGAAACGTGAGCCCCGCCGCCTGCCCCACCTTGAGGGCGAGTTCCGGCGTGATCACGCCATTCGCGCGGCCGCGAATGCCGTCGGTGCCAAAGTATTTACGCGTCATCAATCCCTCTGGATGTCAGGCCGGGCGGCTCCGGATGCTTTTGGTCTTGGCGCGCCAGCGCGGCAGCCATCATAAGGCCTATGGCACAGAAAAGCCTTCAAAACTTGTATGGAACATTAACAGTACGCACCGCCTCTGTTGCCGCCGCGCGGATGCGACCCTACCATGCCGCAACGGCAAATCACTGAACGAGGACATCCATGCTGCGCCGAGCGACCTTCGCCCTTCTGGTCTGCGCCGTCAGCACGCTGAGCGTTCCGGCCGCATTAGCCGACGACGCCGGGGTCTGCAAGGACGAGAACGCCGCCGCCGAGGCCGCGATCGAGGCCTGCACGCGAATCATCAAGGCCGGCAAGACCAAAGGCAATGACCTCGCCGCCACCTATTACAACCGCGCCATCTCGTATCGTCAGAAGAACGACAATGAAAGCGCGCTGTCCGACTACAATGAGTCGATCCGCATCAACCCGAAATACGCCAAGTCGTTCAACAACCGCGGCAATATCTGGAAGGACAAGGGCGACATCGATCGCGCCATTGCCGACTACAATGAGGCGATCAGGCTCGATGCGAAATTCGCGCTCGCTTTTGCCAATCGCGGCGACGTCTGGGACGACAAGAACGACTCCAACCGCGCCATCGCGGACCTCGACCAGGCAATCCTGCTCGATCCGAAATTTTCGCGCGCCTACAATGTGCGCGGCGTGGTGCGCAAGAAGAAGGGCGATCTCGACGGCGCGGTTTCGGATTTCACCGACGCGATCCGCAATGATCCGAAATCGTCGGTCGCCTACGCCAATCGCGGCGATCTCTGGGACGACAAAGGCGATCAGGATCGCGCCATCGCGGATCTCTCCGAGGCAATCCGTATCAATCCCAACTACGCGCGCGCCTATAACATTCGGGGCGTGATCTACCGCAATCGCAAGGAATTCGACCGCGCCATTGCGGACTATACCGAAGCGGTGCGCGCCAACCCGAGCTACGCGCTCGCCTACGTCAACCGCGGAAACGTGCACAAGGATCGAGGCGACCAGGACCGCGCCATCGGCGACTATTCCGAGGCGATCCGCATCAATCCGAAATCCGACATCGCCTACCTGCGCCGGTCGGAAGCCTGGCTGAAGAAGGAAGACCGGCTCGCCGCGTTGCGCGATGCCGACGAGGCCGTCAACCTCGATCCCAACGATCCGGCGAACTACGCCAACCGCGCAACCGTGATGCGGGCGCTCAGCCGCAATGACGACGCCGTCGCGGACCTCAAGAAGGCGCTATCGCTCAATCCGAATGAGAACCGCAAGAACCAGCTTGAAAGCGCGCTACGCGAGCTGGGAGCGACCCCATAAGAGGGACTTCACCAGGGGATCAGGGCCCGCACAAATAAAAACGCCCGCCGGTTCGGCGGGCGTTTCGATTTTTGGCTTGTTGCCGATCAGGCCTGCGGCGCCGGCTGCGGGTCGAGCGGCGCGTCGGGACGCGGCGGACGGCCCTTGCCGGCCGAAGGAACCGCGGAGGACCGCGGGGTCGTCGGCTCGATCACCGACTCGCGCACCGGGCGCTTGCCGTTCATCAGATCGTTGATCTCCTCGCCCGAGAGCGTCTCGAATTCCAGCAGCCCACGGGCCAGCGTTTCAAGGTCGGCGCGCTTCTCGGTCAGGATGCGGGTCGCGTCGGAATAGCCGGTCTCGACCAGCCGCCTGATTTCCATGTCGATCTTCTGCGCCGTCGCCTCGGAGACATTCTGCGTCCGGGCCACCGACATGCCGAGGAACACCTCGTCCTGGTTCTCGCCATAAGCGACCGTGCCGAGTTCTTCCGACAGGCCCCAGCGCGTCACCATCATGCGGGCGAGCTTGGTCGCCTGCTCGATGTCGGACGAAGCGCCGGACGTGACACGTTCCTTGCCGAACACCAGCTCCTCGGCGACGCGGCCGCCCATCATGATGGCAAGCCGCGAGGTCATCTGCTCCACGCTCATCGACAGCTTGTCGCGTTCGGGAAGCTGCATCACCATGCCGAGCGCACGCCCGCGCGGGATGATGGTCGCCTTGTGCACCGGATCGGTTGCCTTGACGTTGATCGCCACGATGGCGTGGCCGCCCTCGTGATAGGCGGTCAGCATCTTCTCTTCTTCGGTCATGACCAGCGACTTGCGCTCGGCGCCCATCATCACCTTGTCCTTGGCGTCCTCGAACTCGGCCTGCGTCACCATGCGCTTGTTGCGCCGCGCCGCCATCAGAGCCGCCTCGTTGATCAGGTTCGCCAAATCCGCCCCCGAGAAGCCCGGCGTGCCGCGCGCGATGGTACGCAGATTGACGTCGGGCGCGAGCGGCACCTTGCGCACGTGGACTTTCAGGATCTGCTCGCGGCCGACCACGTCCGGGTTCGGCACGATCACCTGACGGTCGAACCGGCCGGGGCGCAGCAGCGCGGGATCGAGCACGTCCGGGCGGTTGGTCGCGGCGATCAGGATGATGCCCTCGTTCGCCTCGAAGCCGTCCATTTCGACCAGCAACTGGTTCAGCGTCTGCTCGCGCTCGTCATTGCCTCCGCCAAGGCCTGCGCCGCGGTGACGGCCGACCGCGTCGATCTCGTCGATGAAGATGATGCAGGGCGCATTCTTCTTCGCCTGCTCGAACATGTCGCGCACGCGGCTGGCACCGACGCCGACGAACATCTCGACGAAATCGGAACCCGAAATCGTGAAGAACGGCACATTGGCTTCGCCCGCGACCGCGCGCGCGATCAGCGTCTTGCCGGTGCCGGGCGGGCCGACCAGCAGCACGCCGCGCGGAATCTTGCCGCCGAGGCGCTGGAACTTGCCCGGGTCGCGCAGGAATTCAACGATCTCCTGCAAATCCTGCTTGGCCTCGTCGACACCGGCCACGTCCTCGAACGTGATGCGGCCATGCGCCTCGGTCAAAAGCTTGGCGCGCGATTTGCCAAAGCCCATCGCCTTGCCGGCGCCGCCTTGCATCTGGCGGGAGAGGAAAATCCACACGCCGATGAGCGCGATGAAGGGCAGCCATGAGACCAGCAGCGACACGAACCACGGAACATTGTCCCCGGGCGCGCGCGCCGTGATCTGTACGCCCTTGTTATAGAGCCGCTGCACCAGCGTCGGATCGCTGGGCGCATAGGTATTGAATGACCGGTTGTCCGTGTAGGTGCCGTGAATCTCCGGGCCCTGGATCACCACCTCGCGCACGCGGTTCTGATCGACCTCGTTCAGAAGCTGCGAAAAGGAAATATCCGACGCCGAGGTGCGCTGGCCGGGATTCTGGAACAACGTGAACAGGGCAAGCAGCAAGAGAACGATGATCACCCAGAGGGCGAAATTGCGCAGGTTGGCGTTCATCCCAGGTCCTTCACGACCGCGTGGCACGCCGGCTGAGCGCCCTTGAGGTCTGTTGGCGGCAATTCGTGAATCGCGGCACCCCGCGCCTCATCGGAACACAATGTAGGTTCGGCGCACCCTTCTGCCAAGGGAATTGGCCGAATATGCGTCAATCTACCGGGCCTTGGTGAACGGCCTCTTGGGGCCCGATTTGCGCGCTTTGGCGCCGGTACGCCGGGAGGGCGCCCGCTCGACAGTCAGTATCGCCCCCGAAAGCGTGATCATGGCCCCCGCGAGGGTGCGGCGAAACCGCCCAGACCTCCGCGGCGTCAGCAACGCGCTGTGGATCGGCCCTTCCAAAGACCAACAAAGAGCCTCGAGCTTGGCGAGTTCCACCGGCCCCTCGTTTCCGGTCCAGTCGATGATCTTGCCGAGGAGCCGCAGGCCGATTTCCTCCGGCAGCCGGGCGAACGCGGCCACATCCATTGTAACCGGCCCTCCATCACGCCACGGCCCCGGCGCAACCGTCTGTAGCGCGTCGTTCAGGGCATCGCTGAGCGCGATCTCGATCCGCCCGACACGGTGCGCCAGCAGGGCCAGCCGCTCCGGCGTCAGTCCTTCGCGGCAGAGCGCCGGGATGATTGCGCGCAGTCGCACCCGGGTGAAGTCCTCGTTGCGGTTCGATGGATCATCCGCATGGGGAACCTGGGCGGCCTTCAACGTGGCAACGAGCCGAGCCTTCGTCACGCCGAGCAATGGGCGTGCCAGGGACGTCACCGTGCCGACCGGCGCCGGAACCGGGGCGAACCGCCTCATGCCGGCAAGCCCGCTCACGCCGCTGCCGCGAACAAGCCGAATCAGCACCGTTTCGGCCTGGTCATCGAGCGTATGGCCCAGAAGGATCTGCCCGGCTCCGGCTTTGCGCGCGGCTTCGGCGAGCAGGCAGTAGCGCGCGTTACGCGCGGCTTCCTGAATGCCGGTCCTTGGCTTCCGGCCGATCCAACGGACCGTGTGGTGCTCGACCTTGAGCTTTTGGGCAAGCTGCTTCACGGTGAGCGCTTCGCGCGCCGATTCCTTGCGCAAGCCGTGATCGACCGTAACGGCGACCAGCTTTGGTTTTCGCACCAGGCCATCGCGCCAGCGCGCCGCCAGCCACATCAACGCGGTTGAGTCCGGTCCGCCGGAGACCGCGAGCAGAAGCACCGGAAATGCCGCGAGCGCTGCGAACAGCCTTGCGGCTTCGGCTTCCGAAACAGGGTCATTCGCCGCGGGAGAACGCATCGGCACCGTTACCGCCCGCGCATGCGGGCAATCCAGTAATCACAATTCGATGCGATTGGAACAGACAG
>JBBWZU010000223.1:0-5776 GCA_039649225.1 Hyphomicrobiales bacterium
CTGCCTGCAACAGCGCCGCGCGGGCCGGCCCGTTCAGCGCTTCCTCGTCCGCGGCGCGTCCGAAGAACGAGAAGCTGGAACCGCGCCGCGCCTGCACGGCGAGCGCGACATTCTCCAGTACCGAGAAGCCCGGCAGGACCGAGGTAATCTGGAACGAGCGTGCAAGGCCGCATTCGGCGCGCCGATGGATCGGCAGGTGCGTGACATCCTCGCCGCCGAACATGATCCTGCCGGCGTCGGGGCGGAGCAGCCCGGAAATCTGGTTGATCAACGTGGTCTTGCCGGCGCCGTTCGGACCGATGACGGCGTGCAGCTCGCCCGGCCGCACATCGAGCGCTACGTCGTCGGTGACGCGCAGTCCGCCAAAATTCTTGGTGAGCCCCTCGATGCGCAGCACGGGATCAGCCACGGATCATCCTCCGCAGCTTCGTGGCAAGGCCGATCAGTCCGCCGGGCGCGAACACCGCGACCAGCACCAGCAGCGGGCCGAAGATCAGTTTCCAGTGCTCGGTGATGCCTGAGAGCCATTCCTCGGTGAGCAGGAATGCCGCTGCGCCGAGGATCGCGCCGTTGAGTGTTCCCATGCCGCCGAAGATCACCATGATGAGAAAGTCTCCCGAACGCTGCCACGACATGTAGGCCGGGCTGACGAAGTCGGTCGCGTTGGCGAGCAGGAAACCCGCAAGGCCGCCAATCACGCCCGCGATCACGTAGGCGACGAGCTGGAAGCGGACAACCTCGAACCCGATGGTGCTCATGCGCAACGCATTCTCGCGCGCGCCGCGATAAACACGGCCGAAGCGCGAGGCGACCAGCGCACGGCACAAAAGATACACGCCGAGCAGGCAAACGAAGCAGATGTAATAGAGCGAGCGTTCGCTGCCGAAGATCGGCAGGCCGCCAAGCGTGCTGCGCGTGTGGATCGTCAGTCCATCGTCGCCGCCGTACGGCGCAAGTGAGCTCGCCGTGAAATAGACCATCTGCCCGAAGGCGAGCGTGATCATGATGAAGTAGACGCCCTTGGTGCGCAGGCACACGATGCCGGTCAGCAGCGCGAACAGCGCCGAAACGCCGAGCGCGATGGGTAGCGAGATCAGCGCATCCTTGATGCCATGCGAGGCCAGAATGCCGACCGCATAGGCGCCGAGCCCGACGAAGGCCGCGTGGCCGAACGAGATCAGCGCGCCGTACCCGATGAGCAGATCGAGCGCGAGTGCCGCGATCGCGAAGATCATCACGCGCGTGACGAGGCTGAGGACGTAGGCTTCAGCCGTGAGCGTCGCGAGCAGCGGCAGCGCGGCGAAGAGCAGGAACAGCAGCAGCGGCAGGAGATTGCCGGAAAATGCTCCGCGCGCCACCACCGGCGCCGTCGTCGCGGTGACGGTCGCGTCCGCCATGTCAGCGCCCCTTCACGGGGAAGAGGCCGGCGGGCCGGAAATAGAGCACCAGCGCCATCAAGAGATAGATCAGCATCGAGGCGATCGCGGGCCCGACCGTGCGCGCGGGCGATGGCGCCATGAACAGACGCAGGATGTCGACCGAGAACGAGCGCCCAAGCGTATCGACCAGGCCGATGATGAGCGCGGCGAGGAACGCGCCGCGGATCGAGCCGATGCCGCCGATCACGATCACCACGAAGGCGAGGATCAGGATCGTGTCGCCCATGCCGGGCTCGACCGAGAGGATCGGCGCGATCATGATTCCCGCAAAGCCCGCCAGCATGGTGCCGAAGCCGAACACGATCATGAACAGGCGGCGGATGTTGACGCCGAGCGCCGAGACCATCTGCGCATTGGTCGCGCCGGCGCGCACCAGCATGCCGACGCGGGTGTGGTTCACCAGCAGATAGAGAACAAGCGCAACCGCAAGGCCCGAGCCGATGATGACCAGCCGCCACACCGGATAGAGAATGCCCGGCATCAGCACGATCGAGCCGGAGAACATCTCGGGCATCGGCAGGCTCAAGGGAGACGCACCCCACAGCAGCTTCACGCCCTGATTCAGGAACAGAATGATGCCGAAGGTCGCGATCACCTGGTCGAGATGGTTGCGGTCGTAGAGATGGCGGAACACCGCGAACTCAAGCAGCAGGCCGAATGCGAGCGTGGCGGCGAGCGCGAGGACCAGCGCGAAGAAAAAATTGCCGGTGAGTCCGTAGAACATCACCGCCAGATAGGCCCCGAGCATGTACTGGACGCCATGCGCGAGGTTGATGAAATCCATCACGCCGAACACCAGCGTCAGGCCCGCCGCGATCAGGAACAGCAGCACACCGAGCTGCAGGCCATTGAGCGTTTGCACGATGAGGAGGGAGAGGGACATGGCGCCTCTTCATCCCTCCCCAGAAAGGGGAGGGTGCGTAGCGAGGGCAAGGCCTTCGCGTACTTGGTAAGCCAGCACGCCGGCGCGATGCGCCGCCTTTGGCGGAGCGAGGCCAAGCGGGGTCAGATCACACATCGAGCCCCCACCCCGGCGACCAAGTGGTGGCCGACCCTCGCCCCGCAAAGCGGGGGAGGGATAAGAAACCGCGCTCACTTCATCGCGCAGTCTTTCACGTAGGGATCGGCGTAGTCGGTGAATACCTTCTGCGCGATCTCGGTCTGGAACTTGCCGTCGGCGCGCTTGGCGACCTTCACCAGATAGAAGTCCTGGATCGGGTAATGGTTGGTGTTGAACTTGAACTTGCCGCGCAGCGAGGTGAAATCCGCCTTCATGAGCGCGGCGCGCAGCGTGTCCTTGTTGTCGGTCTTGCCGCCGGTCGCCTTCAGGGCCGAGTCGATCAGCAGGGCGGTGTCATAGGCTTGCGCCGCGTAGCCGCCGGGCACGGCGTTGTATTCCTTCTCGTAGGCCGCGACGAAGGTCTTGTTCTGTGGATTGTCGAGATTCGGTGCCCAATTGGTGCCGCCGAACATGCCGAGCGCCGCATCCTGTTGCGCCGGCAGCGTCGACTCGTCGACCGTGAAGGCCGAGAGGAACGTGATCTTTTCGGCAAGGCCGGCCTGACGGAACTGCTTGACGAAGTTCACGCCCATGCCGCCAGGCAGGAACACGAAGATGGCCTCGGGCGAAGCCGCCGCGATCTTGGACAGCTCGGCCGAATAGTCGAGCTGGTTGAGCGGCACGTAGACTTCGTCGACGACCTCGCCCTTGAAATAGCGCTTGAAGCCGGCCAGCGCGTCTTTCCCGGCTTGGTAGTTCGGCGCCATGATGAAGGCTTTCTTGATCCCCTCGTCTTGCGCGTACTTGCCCAGCACCTCGTGGTTCTGGTCATTCTGGTAGGAGGTGACGAACAGATTGGCATTGCACTCCTTGCCGGCGAAGCTCGACGTGCCGGCGTTCGGCGAGAGCAGGATGGCCCCGCCGTCAGTCACCGGCTTCATGATCGCGGCGAGGATGTTGGAGAAGATCGGTCCGACCACGAAGTCGACTTTGTCGCGTTCGACCAAAGCCTTTGCTTTGCCGACCGCGACGTCCGGCTTGAGCTCGTCGTCCTGAACCATCAGGTCGACCTCGCGCCCGCCGAGCTTGCCGCCGAGGGTCTTGAGCGCGAGCTGGAAACCGTTGCGCTGCTGCGTACCGAGCGCCGCGGGCGGGCCGGACAATGTCGTCAGGATGCCGATCTTGAGCTTGTCCTGCGCGGCGGCTTGCGAGACCAACCCGAGCGCCGCGGCGGCGGCGAGCATGACGGGCAGTTTTTTCATATCCACTCCTCCGGAAGTCTCACTTGAACATTGCGCCGATTATGGCCCGGCAGCGCGCCATGTCCAATTCGGGCGCCGATACCGCTGCACTGAAAGATATTTTAAGTTTAAAGTATATGCCGTGTGAAGCCCCATTCGGTGGGCATTTCGCGAGCCACGATGCCGCATCCGTGTGCGCTGCGTCGCGCCGTTTGGGCGTTTACGCTGAATCCAGATTGGCAGACCCTTGCCGGGTCCGCCTGTTCCGGGGCGCCGGCTTTCGTGATTGAATGCCGCGCGGAAAAAGAGCTCACGGAGTTGCGTTCATGCAGTTGACGGCAGGGATCACCAAGGCCAGCACCGGCCTCGACGGCATCGTGTGGAATATCCTCGGCCAGATCTACGTGCCGAAGTCGCTGAGCGAGAACCAGTTCTCCTGGCATGCGACCTTTCCGCCCGGCACCTTCGTGCCGCCGCACATTCATCCGACGCAGGACGAGTTCATCTACATGTTCGAGGGCCGCATGGACGCGGTGATCGACGGACGCGAGTTCGTCGCGACTGCCGGCGACCTGATCCGCCTGCCGATGAACATTCCGCATGGGCTGTTCAACAAGTCCGAGCAACCGGTGAAGTGCCTGTTCTGGGTGACGCCGACGCGCAAGCTGTACGACCTGTTCTGGGCCATTCACGGCATGAAGGAGCAGAACCCGCCCGACGTGGTCGCGCTCTCGGCCAAGCACGAGGTCGTGTTCCTGCCGCCCCCGGAGGCGTAGCTGCCCCTCGGGGGGCGCGCATAACTTATTTTATTGCGGTGAATTCGTTCGGTCGGAACAGCTGTTGCATGTGATCAGACGCGCGGATGAGCAGAGCGTGGAGGCGGTCGCCCACCTCTTACGACTCGTGCTTCGCGCGTGCCTGCCGTTCCTGCCCGAGTTGCATACGCCGGACGAAGATGTCTGGTTCGTGCGCAATGTGATGTTCGCGCAATGCGAGGTGTGGATCGCGGAAACAAAGGATATCGACGGCTTCATCGCGTTCCGCGCGGGCTGGATCGATCATCTCTACGTGCGGCCCGACCTCCAGCGCCAAGGCATTGGCAAGGCGTTGCTTGGGCAGGCGACGAAGGCCCATGCTTCGTTGCGGCTCTGGACGTTTCAGAAAAATGCTGCAGCCATCAGTTTCTATCTGGCGCGGGGGTTTTGCGAGATCGAGCGCACTAACGGCAGCCGCAACGAAGAGCGCGAGCCGGATGTCCTGTTCGAATGGATGCGCGGGTAGCGCTACGCCACGTTGCCCTTATTCACCTGTTCTTTCGCAAAGCCCGCGGTGCTCGCATATCCGCGCACGATCGCCATGCGCTGCTCATATGACATCACATCGTCGATGTTGGAAAAGCCGTTGGGCGCCAGCGCCTCAACTGCATCGATGACGCCTTCAGGGCCGCCCTTGCGGTTCATGCGCACGATCTGCGCGGTCGGCGGCAGCCGTTCGGCCTCGTAGGCGGCGAGGGCATGAAACGGGTGCTCGCCGCGCTTTAGCCAGTCGCCGAGGCAGCGCGCGTCCAGAATCGCCTGCGAGGCGCCGTTCGAGCCGACCGGATACATCGGATGCGCGGCGTCACCCAGCAGCGTGACGCGCCCGTGCGACCAGCGCGGCAGCGGGTCGCGGTCGCACATCGGATATTCCCAGAACTCGCCGGTCGTCTCGATCAGGTGGTTCACGTCGACGAAAGGCAGACGGAAACGCTTGAGATGCGGCCCGAGATCGTCCCACGACCCGGCGCGCGACCAGTCCTCGCGGCGCGGCGGGCCGCCCTCACCATCGCTCACCTTGGCGACGACTGCCCAGTTGGTAAGGCGGCGATCCTCGCGCGACCCTTCGGCGATCGGGTAGAGCACGAACTTCGCCTCCATGCCGCCCGCGATGTACATTGAGCGGCCGTCGAGAAATTTTGGCCAGTCGGTCGCGCCGCGCCACAGCATCAGCCCGTTCCAGGCCGGCGGGCCTTCGTTCGGAAACAGCGAAGAGCGCACGAACGAATGAATGCCGTCGGCGCCGATCAGCACGTCCCCTTCGGCGGTCGCGCGGTGCGA
>JBBWZU010000245.1:0-3386 GCA_039649225.1 Hyphomicrobiales bacterium
GAAACAGCGGCACGACCAGCAGCACGCTGTCCGCGCTCGAAAGCCGCAGCCCATCGCTCGAGCAGACAACGAAGGAGTGCAGCACCGTCGACCGATGACTGTACAGCACGCCTTTGGGATTGCCGGTTGTTCCTGAGGTGTAGCAGAGCGACGACGCGGTCCGCTCGTCGAACGCCGGCCATTCGAACGCATCGTCTTCAGCCTCGAGCAGAGCTTCATAGACCAGACAGCCGGAGACTCCGGCCGGCGCATGCGTCTCGTCCGTCATCGCCACGAGGCGCTCGACGGTGGCAAGCTTGGGGCGAAGCTTCGACACGAGGTCTGTGAAGGTAATGTCGAAAAACAGCACGCGGTTTTCGGCGTGGTTGATGATGTATTCGATCTGCTCGGGAAAAAGCCTCGGATTGACGGTGTGCAGCACGGCGCCGAGCCCGGAGACCGCGAAGTACAGCTCCATGTGGCGATGCGTGTTCCAGGCAAGCGTCGCGACGCGATCGCCCGGCTTCACGCCGAGCCGGAGCAGTGCCTTGGCAAGCTTAGCGGCACGCGACCGCAGGCCGGCGTAGTGGGTGCGGTGAAGCGGCCCTTCGCAGGTCCGGCTGACGATCTCGACATCGGGATGATAGCGCGCCGCATACTCGATCAGGCCCGAGATCAGCAGCGGGCGATCCTGCATCAAGCCAAGCATCGACGTCTCCTCCGCAAGACCGTGACTGCGCAGCTTGAACCGGCCGCGACGCTTTTGCCGGACAGTTCGCGACCGCCCGGCGCGCTGTCAAACAAAACGCAATTGCGAAGAGAAATTTCACATTCGTGAATATCGCCGCGCACGGGAGGAGCGGTATTTGCGCATCTGATGTGCACGAGAACGCTCTCGGCGACCCGGTGCGTGGCGCCGCGCGCCGACACCCGACATTGCATTCCGCCTTCATGCCGCCCGAGATCGGGATCATAAGCAGATGGGGAACCGGAACACGGCGCGGCGGTTGCAGTTTTTTGCGCGCCATGCGGCAAATCGGGGGAACACACCATGGAAATGGACAAGACGTACAGTCATCGTCTCTCACGCGTCTCGGGTCTCGTCGCGGCAGCTGGATTGTTTGCCGTCGTGGTGGGCGGGTACCTGTACTATCAGAACAGCGACGGCGCGGACGCCAGCGCCGAATTGCAGAAGCCGCCCTCGCCCGGCGCCGCAAGCGCGAGCGCTGCCGGCACGACGGCCGATGCGGCTTCAAATGTGAATTCGCAACGCGTTGCTGCCGTTGCCAATGCGCCGGCGGCGCCTGCTGCGAACCAAGGCAGCCCGGCTCCGTCGCCTTCGGCCAATCGCGCGCCTGAACTTCCGGCGCGCGTCGCGGTCAGCGCCCAATCCAAGCCGATCAGTCTTTCGACGAATGACTTTGCCTACGTGCAGAAATCAAGCGCGAATCTCCGCTCCACGCCGAGCGTGCGCGCAAAACGGGTCGGGCAGGCGCCCAGAGGCGCCAAGCTGAACATTGTCCGCCGCACCGGAAAATGGGTGCAGGTCGAGAGCGGCGCGACAAAGGGCTGGGTCAGCGGGAATTTGCTGGGGCCGCGTTCGCCCTAGTGGGGATTGCTAACGCATCCGGCGCTGACGGTGGGTGAGCTAGACATTCTTGCGGTACTGCTCGTCGCTCACCTTTTCCATCCAGTCGGCATTCTTGCCGTCCAACACCTCCGTGATGGCGATGTGCGTCATCGCGGTCGTGGGTGTCGCCCCGTGCCAATGCTTCAGGCCGGGCGGAAACCACACCACATCGCCGGGACGAACTTCCTCGATCGGCCCGCCCTCGCGCTGAACCCAGCCGAGCCCCGACGTGATGATGAGCGTCTGGCCGAGCGGATGCGTGTGCCAGGCCGTGCGCGCACTTGGCTCGAACGTGACGTGGCCACCGCTGGCGCGTGCCGGATCGGGCGCCTGGAACAGCGGATCGACGCGGACTGTTCCGGTGAAATTTTCCGCCGGTCCCTTGCGGGACGGTTGCGAACCGCTTCTTGTGATCTGCATCGTTCCATTCCTTGCCTGCGTGGTGAGAACCGGCGCCTGTGCGGCGGCCGTTCCGGCCGCGAGCGCCAGCCCGGCGAGTCCGCCCGTGGCCGCAATCATGTCTCTGCGCGTGATCATGACGCCTCCTGCACCAGCTCCGAGTTGACGGCGCGTCCCGACGATCGAGATCTAATGGCTGGCTGTGTTGCGACTAGCGGCTATAATCCGCATGGACTTATGGCCGGTGACGATAAATGCAGCGCGGCAATCTGGACGATCTTCTGGCGTTCCTGGCGGTCGGGCGGGAACGCAGCTTCACCAGAGCGGCGGCGAAACTCGGCATGTCGCAGTCCTCGCTCAGCCACACCATTCGCGAACTGGAAGCGCGCCTCGGTGTGCGGCTGCTGACCCGCACCACCCGCAGCGTCGCGCCCACGCAAGCCGGCGAACGCTTGTTGCAGAACATCGGGCCACGGTTTGAAGAGATCGACGCGGAACTTAACGCCGTGCGCGACCTACGCGAAAGGCCGGCCGGCACGATCCGGATCACGGCGACCGAATATGCCGCCGACGCCGTTCTCATCCCGAAGCTTGCGAAGCTGCTGCCGGACTATCCCGACATCCAGGTCGAGATCGTTGTCGACTACGGCCTCAGCAACATCGTCGCGGAAGGCTACGATGCCGGTGTGCGCAGCGGCGAGCAGGTGGCAAAGGACATGATCGCCGTGCGCATCGGACCTGACCTGCGCATGGCAATCGTCGGCGCGCCATCGTATTTCCGCAAGCGCAACGAGCCGAAGAAGCCGCAGGACCTGGTCGGTCACAACTGCATCAATCTGCGGCTGCCCTCGCATGGCGGCGTGTATGCGTGGGAATTCGAGAAAGCCGGCCGCGAACTCAAAGTTCGCGTCGACGGCCAGATGATCCTCAACGGCGCCAACCAGATGCTGAACGCTGCGCTTGCCGGACTTGGTCTTGCCTACATCCCGGAGGACATGGCCGGGCCGTACCTGACCAAGGGTCGTCTCAAGCGCGTGCTTGCGGACTGGTGCCAGCCGTATTCGGGCTACCACCTCTTCTACCCGAGCCGCCGCCAGTCTTCCGCGGCTTTCAATCTCGTGGTCGAAGCGCTGCGCGAGCGCACGCGCTGAAGCACTGCGCGGGCGGCCAAGCCTCTTCAGTGGATGGTGTACCCGCCATCGACCGCGAGCGCGTGACCGACAACCAGGCTTGCGGCGGAGCTGCAAAGCCACAAAACCGCATCGGCAATCTCCTCGGGGCGGCCGAGCCGTCCGACCGGTACATCCTTCAACATCGCGTTCAGGGCGTCAGCCTGGCCGGCGGCCATCATCTGGTCGGACATCGGCGTATGAATGAG
>JBBWZU010000250.1:0-5034 GCA_039649225.1 Hyphomicrobiales bacterium
CTGCAGAAGGACGTGCTCGATCTCATCTTGCTGAACTGCCAGGTGCCGCGCGAGCGCCTCTCGGACTTGCGCGCCCAGATGGCGGCAAATCGTGTTGGCGTGCAGCGCTTCCAGGCGCTGTGCGCGAAATACGGCACCGCGGTCGTGCTCGCCGCCGGCGAAGCGCTGCTCGACTACGCCGAGCGCAAGATGCGCGCCGGCATCGCGGCGATCCCGGACGGCATTTATCGCTTCGATGACGTGTTCGACAATCCGGAGATCGAAGGCGTGCTGCCGATCGCCGTGACCATCACGATCGCCGGCGACGAGATGCGGCTGCATTTCGACAGCGCGCCGCAGGTACGCGCCGGCATCAACATGACCTATACGGCCTTGCTTGCCACCACGTACTACATGGTCAAGTCGGTGGTCGATCCGACCATTTTGCCGAACGCCGGCCTCGCCCGGCCGCTGACCGTGACGGCGCCCGAAGGCACGATCCTCAACTGCCGGCATCCGGCGGCCGTGAACGGCCGCGTGCAGACCTGCCAGCGTACCGCCGACGTGATCCTCGGCGCGCTCGCGCAGGCGGTGCCGGCGCGCGTATCGGCCTGCACCAACAGCTCGTGCTGCGTTGCGACCTTCAGCGGCGAGATGCCGAAGGACGGCACCATCTGGGTCTATGTCGAGACCATGGGCGGCGGTGCGGGCGCGCGGCCGACCAAAGACGGCCTCGACGGCGTGCACGTGCACGTCACCAATACGTCGAACCTGCCGGTCGAGGCGCTCGAGCTCGAATATCCGCTCACGCTCTTGCGTTACGAACTGGTCGACGGCTCCGGCGGCGATGGAAAATTCCGCGGCGGCATGGGGCTGCGGCGTGTCTATCGGGCCGAAGCCGATTGCCGCGTGCGCGTCGATGTCTCGCGCCTGCGTTCGCAATCCTGGGGACTGCTCGGCGGGAAGCCTGGGGCGCATGGCCGCATGGTCCCGGGGCCGGGCGTCACGTTCAATCGCGACGCCGCCGAGCTCAAGGCCGGCGACTGGTTCGAGGTGATCACGCCGGGCGCGGGCGGCTATGGCCCGCCGGCCGAACGCGATCGCGCGGCGGTCGCGCGCGATCTTGCCGAGGGCGTGATCGATGCTGCCGCTGCCCGTAACATCTATGGCTTCAACCCGTGAGGATCGCGTCATGTCGCTGAGCGTCTCCCGCCGTTCTGTCCTCGCAGGCGCTGCGGCGCTGCCGTTCGTAAGCATTCCTGGCGCGCGCGCCGCCACGCCCGGCACGCTCACGTTCGGCCTGTCGAGCTATCCGCCGAACGTTCTGCCCTGGGCCAATACCGGCACCGCGGCCGCGACCGTGAAGCTGATGATCTATCGCGGCCTTACTGGATTTGCGCCGGACGGCAGCCTACGGCCCGAACTGGCCGAGAGCTGGGCGGCCGAAGGCAGCACCGCCTGGGTGTTCCGTCTGCGCGACGCCACATTCCAGAATGGCGAGAAGGTCACCAGCGCTGACGTGAAATGGACGATCGAGCAGGTCGTCGGTGAGAAGTCGACTGCGTTTCTGCGCACGCAGATGCTGGCCATCGACAACATCGAGACGCCCGACGATAAGACCGTGCGCTTCGTCATGAAAGAGCCGACGGCGACCTTGCCGCTTGTGTTCGCCAGTTTCCACATGCCGATCATCTCGCGCGTGTCCGATCCGAAGACGCCGGTCGGCGCCGGCCCGTTCGTGATCAAGGCGCAGGAGCGCGGCGTTTCGATCGATTTGGAAGCGAACCCGAAATATTATAAGCCGGGCCTGCCGAAGCTGAAAGCCATCCGCGCGGTGGCCTACGCGGACGAGAACCTGCGCGTCGCCGCGTTGCAGGCCGGCGACGTCGATCTCATCGAATATGTGCCGTGGCAATCGATGGAGGCGATCAGCAAGGATCCCAAGCTGGCGCTCGACGCGGTCGACGGCCCTTGTATGTATCTTGTCTTCAACGTCACCAAGCCGCCGTTCAACGATGCGCGTGTGCGCAAGGCGGTCGCGCATGCGATCAAGCGCGAGGAAATCGTCAAGGCGGCATTCTTCGGCCGCGGCTCGGGCCTTGCGCATCTGCCGATCCCGAAGGCGAGCGAGTTCTTCAATCCCGAGTACGAGAACGGCTGGAAATACGACCCGGATCTTTCCAGGAAGCTGCTGGCCGAGGCAGGCCATCCCAATGGCTTCTCGTGTTCGCTGCTGTCGACCGCCCAATACGGCATGCACAAGGATTCGGCCGAGGTCGTGCAGCAGAACATCGCGGCGGTCGGCATCAAGGCCGAGCTCAATTTGCCGGACTGGGCCACCCGCGTCACCGTCGGCAACAAGGGCCAGTATGATATCGGCGTGATGGGCGATGCCGCCGACAGCAATGATCCGGATGGCGTCGCGAAATGGATCGACGGCTCGCTGACGCCGTCTTATTCGCGCTCGTTCGGCATGAAGACCGACAAGATCACGGCACTGATCAAGGCCGGGCGTGGCGAGTTCGATGCCGCCAAGCGCAAGGCGATCTATCGCGAGATGGAGGCGCTTGTGATCGAGGAAGCGCCGATGGTCGGCCTCGCCTGGCGCAGCCAGGGCTATGCGATGCAGAAGCGCGTGAGCGGCTTCAAGAATCTGCCCGGCGCACTCAGCTTCTATTCGGGGACCACCTTCGAAGACGTGACGGCCGGGTGACCTGATGCTGGGTTATGCGCTGACGCGGATCGCCGTCGCGCTCGGGCTCATCTGGGCCGTCGTCACGCTCGTCTTCCTGATCATTCACTTGATCCCCGGCGATCCGGCCGAACTCCTGCTCTCCCAGGGCGGCGTCGCGCCGGATCCTTCCGCGGTCGTCGAGCTGCGCGAGAAGCTTGGCCTCGACCGGCCGATCCTTAATCAATATCTCGGCTATGTCGGAGGCCTGCTGAAAGGCGATCTCGGCTCTTCGCTGCTCGACGATCATTCGGTCGCCGACGAGATCGCGTTGCGCCTGCCGCGCACGCTGGAGCTGATTTTCGCCGCCAGCCTGATCGCCGTGTTGCTCGGTCTGCCGCTCGGCACGCTTGCGGCGCTGCGCGCAGGCGGCGCGGTCGATCGCGTGCTGGCGGGCGCCGCCGGCCTTGGATTGTCCGTCCCGGTGTTCGTGGTCGGCACGATCGCGATCCTGATCTTTGCGCAAAAACTGCGCTGGGTGCCGGCCGGCGGATTCGTGCCGTTCTGGCGCGATCCCGTGCAGCACCTCATTTTGCTGCTGATGCCGGCCGGCACGATCGCGATCGGCCTTGGCGCGGTTGTGTTCCGCATGACGCGTTCTTCCGTGCTCGAGGTGCTGGAGCGCGACTATGTGCGCGCTGCGCATGCCAAGGGCCTCGATCCGCGCCGCATCATTGTGCATCACGTTGTGCGCAATGCCTTGATTCCCGTTGTCACGGTGCTCGCGCTTCACATGGGTTCGCTGCTCGGCGGAACCGTGCTGGTCGAGTTCGTGTTCAACTGGCCGGGCCTCTCCGGCTATCTGGTGCGCGCGGTCGAGCAGCGCGACTACCCGGAAGTCGTCGGCATCGTGCTGGTGATCTCGGTCGCGTTCGTCGTCATCAATCTGGTGGTCGATCTGCTCTATGCGGTGATCGACCCGCGCGTCCGGCACGGCTGATGGCCGCGCACTCCATCCATCGTCTCTATCTGCCCGGCGCGATCATTGCCGGCATCGTTGTCGTGGCGCTCGCGGCGCCGCTGCTGTCTTTGCCCAATCCCGTGACGATGGAAGTGTCTGCGCGGCTGGCGCTCCCCTCGCTCACGCATCCTCTCGGCCAGGACGAATACGGCCGCGATGTGCTCTCGCGGATCATCTGGGGCGCGCGCGCTTCGCTCACGGTCGCCTTCGTCTCCGCCATGCTCGCCGGCATAATCGGCATCACGTTCGGTCTGCTCGGCGGCTACGCGCGCGGCCTGGTCGAGATTTTGACCGTGCGGTCGATGGAGGCGATCGTCTGCTTTCCGCCGATCCTGCTCGCGCTGCTGGTGGTCACTCTCATGGGACCAGGCGCCGCCACGCTGGTGATCGCGCTGACGATATTGTACGCGCCCGGCTATGCCCGCGTCGCCTTCGCCGCAACGCTGGCGGCGCGTGGCCTCGACTATGTCACGGCGCAGGAGGCGCTTGGCGCAAGGCCGATGCGCATTTTGGCGCGCACCATCCTGCCCAATGTCGCCCCGCCGCTGCTGGTGCAATTCTCGCTGACCGTCGCGGCCGCGATGGTGCTGGAAAGCGGTCTGTCGTTTCTCGGTCTTGGCGTGGTGCCGCCCGCGCCATCCTGGGGCCTGATGATCCGCGGCGCGCGCTCGACCATGGAGCAGGCGCCCTGGCTGCTGTTCTGGCCCTGCCTCGCGCTCGCCGGCACCATTTTGACGTTCAACCTGCTGTGCGACCGCTTGCGCGATGCGCTCGATCCGCGCGCCGGATCGGCCGGTGGCGGCTGGCTCAGGCGCGCGGCGGTGCGCGTTCTACCCGACGCTGCTCCGGCGCCGGTGCCCTCACTGCTGCGGGTCGAGGGCCTGACCATCGAGATCGAGACGGCGTCGGCGCGCATTCGTCCGGTGCGTGACGTCTCGTTGTCGCTTAAGGCCGGCGAGACACTGGCGCTGGTCGGCGAAAGCGGTTCGGGCAAGACACTGACCGGCCTCGCCTTGCTCGGCCTGCTGCCTCCCTCCATGGAAATCATCGGCGGGCGTGTGCTGTTCGTCGACCGGGCCGGGCAGTCGCGCGATCTTGCGCGTCTGCCTGAAGCCGAGATGCGCCGATTGCGTGGCGACGAAATCGCCATGGTGTTCCAGGACCCGGGCAGCAGCCTCAATCCGGTGCATCGCGTCGGCGATCAGGTGGCCGAGGTGATCCGCGCGCATCGCGACACGTCGCGCAGCGCGGCCGCCGCGCAGTCTGTGGCTTTGCTAAAGGACGTCGGCCTGCCCGATCCGACGCAACGCGCGCGCGCCTATCCGCACGAGCTGTCGGGCGGCCAGCGCCAGCGCGCCATGAT
>JBBWZU010000255.1:0-14506 GCA_039649225.1 Hyphomicrobiales bacterium
GCCGCCGAATTCGGCTATGACGTCGTGGCGCGTTAAGCGCGCCGTCTTTACCGGAGTTCTGCCTTTGCCGCACGCGCTCGATGCCCTGTTTCGTCCTGCCAGCGTCGCGATCATCGGCGCGTCGAGCGACCCCAATCGCATTGGCGGCAGGCCGGTCGCATTCTCCAAGCGTGCGTTCAAGGGTGCGATCTATCCCATCAACCCGAAAGGCGGCGAATTGCAGGGCTTGCCCGCATACGCCTCGATGCGCGACGTGCCGGGTGCGGTCGATCAGGCGATCATCGCGGTGCCGGCCAAATCCGCCTTGCAGGCGGTCGACGACTGCATCGCCAAGGGCGTGAAGGCTGCCGTGATGTTTTCCTCCGGTTTCGCCGAGACCGGCGCGGACGGGCGCGTGCTGCAGGAGCAGCTCACGCGCCGCTGCCGCGAGGGAGGCATGAAGCTGCTCGGTCCCAACAGTCTCGGCATGTTCGACGTCCACTCCGGCCTCTATTCGACCTTCTCGTCCTACTTCGATCCGTTGTGGCCGCGCACCGGGCCGGTGAGCATTGTCAGCCAGAGCGGTGCCGTCGGCACCTACTTCCTCTCGCTCGCGGCGGAACGCGGGCTCGGCTTCAGCCATTTCGCGGCGACCGGCAATGAAGCCGATGTCGATGTCGCCGCATGCGTCGAATGGTTCGCGGACGACCCCGATACCGGCGTCATCGCGATCTATCTGGAAGGCTGCCGTGACGGCGCGCGGCTGCGTGCCGCGCTGGCGCGCGCCGCCGCGAACCGCAAGCCCGTCATCGCCATGAAGGTCGGCGTATCAGAACAGGGCATCGCGGCGATCGCCTCGCACACCGGTTCGCTCGCCGGGTCGGATGCCGTGTTCGATGCGGTGTTCGCCGAAAACAACGTGCATCGCGCGCACTCGCTCGACGAACTGGTCGATGTCGCCTATGCGTGCTCAGGCGGCGTCTATCCGAAAAGCCGACGCCTCGGCGTCGTGACGCTGTCCGGCGGCGTCGGCATCCAGATGGCGGATGCGGCGACTGAAATGGGACTCGCATTGCCGCGCATGCCGGATGCCGCGCAAAAGAAGATTCTGGCGCTGGTGCCGTTCGCCGGCCCCGCGAACCCGGTCGATACCACGGCGCAGGTGGTGAACGACTGGACGATGTTCACCACCATTCTGGGTATCACGGCGGATGACGGCGCGGTCGACAGCGTCGTCAGTTTTCTCGCCCACATGGGTACGACGCCGGGGCTGATGGACCGCCTGAAGCCGGCATTTCTGGAGGTCCGCCAAAAATTTCCCGATCGCGTCTTCGTCCTCTGCGCGCGCATGCCGCGCGAGATGGCCGATGAATTGACCGCAATGGGTTTCTTGATTTTCGAGGACCCGAACCGCGCGATTGCGGCTGTGGCGGCGCTGGTGAGATTGCACGCCGGATTCGCGCGGCCGCGTGCAACGCTCGAGGCCAGGCCAGCCGCCGCGAACGCGCTTCCTTTCGGGGTCATCAATGAAGCCGAGGCAAAACGCCTGCTCGGCGCCGCCGGTGTGCCGTTCGCGCCGGAGCTGGTTGTATCCACGCGCGGACAGGCCGTCGCAGCCGCCGAGGGGCTCGGCTATCCGGTCGTGCTCAAGGTGCTCTCGCCCGACATCGCACATAAATCGGAAGCGGGCGGTGTCGTGCTCGGCCTGCGCGATGCCGGCGAGGTCGCGCGTGGATTCGACGCGATGTTGGCGCGCGTGCGTCAGCATGCGCCACAAGCCGGCATCGATGGCGCACTGGTTGCCCGCATGATCGAAGGTGGCGTCGAGACCATGATTGGCATCAAGCGCGATCCAGTGTTCGGGCCAGTCGTGCTGTTCGGGCTCGGCGGTGTCTATGTCGAAGTGCTGAAAGATGTGACGCTGCGCCTCGCGCCCATCGATCATGCGGCGGCGAAAGAAATGATCCGGGAGATCAAGGGTTATCCGTTGCTGGCTGGTGCGCGTGGCAAGCCGCCCGCCGATCTCGATGCGCTCGCCGGCGTCCTGGTGGCGATGTCGAGGTTCGGTGCCGCGCATGCGGATCGCGTGGCCAGCGTCGAGATCAATCCGTTCATTGCGCTGCCGAAAGGCGGCGTTGCGGTCGATGCGCTGATCCTGACGGATGGAGCAAGCGCGTGAGTGGCGGCCAACCCCGCAAATGTGAAATCGTAAAGCAACAGACAAACCGGACAGCACCATGAATTTCGATAACTACCGCCTCGACGTGGCCGACGGGATCGCAACCGTCACGTTCGACCGGCCGCCCGTGAATGCGCAGAACCGCCAGACGCGCGAGGAGGCGATCCGCATCTTCGACATGATCAGCGACCGCGACGACATCCGTGTCGCGATCCTGACTGGCGCCGGCAAGGTGTTTTCTGCCGGTGCCGACGTGAAGGAGCGGGTGGGGCTCGCCAAGGAGCCGGGCGACTACGTCCGCCACAATCGGCTGGCGCGCGAATATTTCTACGCGCTCTCCGATTGCTCCAAGCCGGTGATCTGCGCCGTCAATGGTGGGGCATTCGGCGCCGGATTCGCGCTGATGCTGGCCTGCGACATCATGATCGCGGCGGATGACGCCTACTTCGTGATGCCGGAGGTCGATGTCGGGCTCGCGGGCGGCGCCGGCTTCCTGATGCAGCACTTCGGCAAGTCGATGGCGCGCTACATGTATTTAACGGCGCGGCGCATTCCCGCCTCGGAGTTGTACCGGCTCGGAGTGATCTCGGCCTGCGTGCCACGCGAAAAATTGATGGACGAGGCGATGACGATCGCGCGCGAGATCGCCGCCAAGAGCCCGAAAGCCGTGCGCGAGATCAAGCGTGCCTTCAACGTGGTCGAGGAAATGCCGACCCGCGATGGCTACCGCTACGAGCAGACCATTACGGTCGATCTTTCGCACACCGAGGATGCGAAGGAGGCGCAGCAGGCCTTCGTTGAGAAGCGTAAGCCGGTGTTCAAGGGAAGGTAGCGCGCACTGTCATCCCGGCCGACCCCGGCTTGAGCCGGGGGAGAGCCGGGATCTGTCGTGCAGCGAGCGCGGTCGTGTCATGGATCCCGGATAGCCGCTGCGCGGCTTCCGGGATGACAGTTACGCGCCATTCGCCCGCTTCGCCGCCGCGATCGCGGCTTCCGGGCTTGCAGGGCGCATGATCTCGAACACCTCGCGCGTGCACGTCATCGGCGAAGTCCTCAAGGCTCGCGGCCGGCACGTAAGGTGATAAACCGTGGCCGCGCAGATCGGCGCGCAGTACGGCAAAATCACGCGCCAGCGCGGCCGCGACCGTCTCGAGAAACGTCAGGTCGACGCCGACCGCATGCAGCAGCAGATGCCGGCCCTTGCCATCGAGTCGATGATTGAGCTTCACGGTCATCGCGGCACCAAGCCGGACTCCGCCGACCACGACGTCGGCCCACTTTTCGATCACCTTGATCAGCGCTATTGTGTCGACACTTTAGCTCACGTTACGTTTCTGTCCCTCTGGCCGTCAAGGCCGCGTCTGTCGCATAGTGATGGTTATAGCCGCACAGGAGTTGTTCATGACCGCGTTGACGTCCGACATCGCCGCATTCGTTGCCACCGTCGACCCGCGTGCCGTGCCGGAGCGCTGCAATTTCGGTGCGCGCATCGGAATGCTCGACTGTGTCGGCACGATGATCGCAGGCTCGGACGAGGAAGCCGTGCAGATCGTCTCCAGAATGGTCGCGACATCGACCACGAATGACGGCGCGCCGGAAATTCCGAGCGGGCGCAATCTCGCGGCGCCCGATGCCGCGCTCGTCAACGGCGTCGCGGCGCACGTGCTCGACTACGACGATGTCGGCATGGACGGGCATCCGAGCGCCGCGCTCACGCCGGCGATTCTCGCCGAGGGCTGGACGCTTGGCGCGAGCGGCGAGGAGGCGGTGGCGGCCTACGTGGCAGGCTACGAAGTGTGGGCACTGTTGCAGGAACTGGAGCCGGGCGCGCTGCACGAGCGCGGCTTCCATCCGACGGCGATCTGGGGAACGCTCTCGGCCGCGGCGGCCTGCGCGCGGCTCAATCATCTTGATGCCGAGCAGACCACCCACGCGATCGCGATCGCGGCCTCGCTCGCGGCCGGCACCGTGGCGAATTTCGGCACCATGACCAAGTCGCTGCATGCCGGGCGCACCGCGCAATCGGGCGTGCTGGCGGCGCGGCTTGCGAAAGAGGGTTTTACGGCCTCGCACGACGTGCTGGAGCACAAGGCGGGCTTCATGAATGCGCACACCCATGCGGGCAATCCGGCGGTGACGCGCGGCGACTGGGGTCTGGGTCAGAACTGGCGGCTTGAGAGGATGGGCATCAACATCAAGCGCTATCCGATGTGCTATGCGACGCATCGTTCGATCGACGCCATGCTGGATCTTGCCGAGCAGCACAATCTCAAAGCCGACGCGATCGACGAAATCCATGTGCGCATCGGCGACGCGCAGGACTTCATGCTGCGTAATCGTTCACCCAAAACCGCGCTGGAGGCGAAGTTCTCGATCGAGTTCGCGATGGCCTCCGCGCTGATCGCGCGCCGCGTCGGCCTGAAGGAGCTCGACGACGGTTTCGTGCGCCGCGACGACATCATCGACGTGATGCGCAAGGTGAAGCGCTCGACGACCGACGAGCGGCTCGCCGACATGCCGCCGTTCTCGCCCGACGATCGCCTCAGCATCAGGCTCAAGAACGGCGAGCAGATCGTGCATGAGCCGGTGGTGCGGCCGAAGGGACATTGGCAAAAGCCGCTGAGCGAGAACGAGCTGCGCGAGAAGTTTCTCGATTGCACCGAGAGCCGGCTTGGGCGCAAGCAGGCCGAGACGCTGTTCGAGAAGCTGAATAATCTGGAAGACGTGACGTCGCTGAGACAGCTGCCGCTGGTGAGGATGGGCTAGCGCGAGCACATGCCGTCCAAGATTGCCCCTTACGGGTCGTGGAAATCGCCGATCACGTCCGAGCTGATCGTGGCGCAATCCGTCTCGCTGGCGGATGTGCGCCTCGACGGCGGCAATATCTATTGGCTCGAGGGCCGGCCGCAGGAGCAGGGGCGCAACGTGATCGTGCGCGCCGGGGCCGCAGGTGAAACGCCGCGCGACCTCACGCCTGCGCCGTTCAATGTCCGCACGCGCGTGCACGAGTACGGCGGCGGCGCGTGGCTGATCGCGGACGGCGCGATCGTATTTTCGAATTTTGCTGATGGGCGGCTTTATCGCCAGAGCGGCGACGGTGTGCCGCAGCCGCTCACGCCGGCACCGCTCACGCCTGCGCGCGGCTGGCGCTTTGCTGACGGAGTGATCGACAAGCCGCGCAATCGCTGGATCGGCGTGCGGGAGGACCATAGCGGCGACGGGGAGGCGGTCAACACGATCGCCGCGATTGATCTTCAAGGCGCCGGAATGGAGCCGGGCCGCGTCCTTGCACAGGGTCATGATTTCTTCTCCTCGCCGCGGCTGTCGCCCGACGGCAGCAAGCTTCTGTGGCTGGCCTGGGATCACCCCAACATGCCGTGGAACGGCACGACGCTCTATCTCGCGGCGATCGGCGCCGACGGCGCGCTGGCGAGCGCACCGGAGGTGATTGCCGGCGGTGTTGCGGAGTCCATTTTCCAGCCCGAATGGTCGCCGGACGGGACGATCGTGTTCGTGTCGGATCGCTCCGGCTGGTGGAATTTTTACGCCTATGACGCCGGGACGGGCGATACCCGCACGCTGCTCGCGATGGAGGCCGAATTCGGCGTGGCGCAATGGGTGTTCGGCATGGCGACCTATGCGTTCGCCGGGCCGGACCGGATCGTGTGCACGTATTCGACGAGCGGGCTGGGCCGGCTTTCCCTCCTCGACATCAAATCTGGCGCGCTCACGCCGATCGCGTTGCCGTTCACCGACATCTCGACCGTGCGCGCCGCTGGCGACACGGTCGCGTTCCTCGGCGGCTCGCCGCGCATTCCGGGCAGTGTCGTGGCGCTCGATCTGCGTTCAGGTCAGCACCGCATCCTCAAGCAATCGACCGGGATTCTTGAACGGGCCGATCTGCGCATCGCGGACTATCTGACGACGGTTGAGCCGATCGAGTTTCCGACCCGGAACGGCAAGACCGCATTCGGCCTGTTCTACCCGCCGTTCAATCCGGATGCGGCTGCGCCGGCGGGCGAGAAACCACCGCTGCTGGTCAAGGTGCACGGCGGGCCGACGTCTTCGGCGTCGAGCACCTTGTCGCTGCGCAACCAGTTCTGGACCAGCCGCGGTATCGCGGTGCTCGACGTGAATTATGGCGGCAGCACCGGCTTCGGACGCGCCTACCGCGAGCGGCTCTACGGCAACTGGGGCGTGGTCGATGTCGAGGATTGCATCAACGGCGTGAAATTCCTCGCCGCGCACGGCAAGGTCGACGAGAACCGCGCGGTGATCACCGGCGGCAGCGCGGGCGGATACACTACGCTCGCCGCGCTGGCGTTTCACGATTTCTTCCAGGGTGGCGCGAGCCATTACGGCGTCAGCGACATCGCGGCGCTCGCGCGCGACACGCACAAGTTCGAGTCGCGCTATCTCGACTGGCTGATCGGACCCTATCCGCAGCAGGAGGAATTGTACCGCGAGCGCTCGCCGCTGTTCCATGCCGACCGGCTTTCGAAGCCGGTGATCTTTTTCCAGGGTGACGAGGACGCCGTAGTGCCGCCGAACCAGACCGAGGTCATGGTCGATGCGCTGCGCCGCAATGGCAACCGGGTCGGCTATTTCCTGTTTGCCGGCGAGCAGCACGGCTTCCGCAAGGCCGGCAACATCCAGCGCAGCATCGATGCCGAACTCTATTTCTATGCCATTGAGGTATTCGGCACCGGGCTGACGTTCTGATCCTCAGACCGCCGTCAGAAACCCGTCGATCTCAAATTTCATCTGTCCATCCACCATCGGCAGGCAATCCGGCGGGAAGTCCTGCCTGACGCGGCCGCCACGCTCGTCGACAAGCGCAAGGAAGCGATCGAGGTGCTGCATGGCGCCGGTCGGAAGATCGTGCAGCACCATGAGCCTCCAGGGCTGCGCGGCGATCTGGCTCAGAGCGCGCTCGACCCACCCTTCCGCATCCTCCCAGTCGCGCGGCAGCGCGCTCCACAGCACGATTGTGGCCTGAGCGCGCGCGATATGATCGACGACGGCGCGCGAGAGCAGGCGCTTGTCGAGATTCCCGCCCTGGCCGTATGGCCGAAAGAAACGATGCGGATGCACAAGGGCGCCGATCGCGTTTTGCGTTTGGTCGAATTCAGCTATTGCGGCGCCAGCCTCCATCAGCCCGAATGGGAGGGAGTGGCTCCAGGTGTGATTGCCGATCCAGTGCCCTTCGGCGTGCGCCCGCTCGGCGAGCTTGCGGTTTTCCGGCTGCGCGAGCTTCTCGCCGATCACGAAGAAGGTTGTCTTGACGCCGCGCCGCGCGAGCACGTCAAGCACGCGCGGCGTCACGTCCTCGGTCGGGCCATTGTCAAACGAGAGCGTCAGATCGAACACGGAGTACCTGTTTCACCACGACGCCGATCTTATACCGCCGCCTGCACCGGTCTTGCGATGATATCCGCCGGTTCGCCTTCCTTCCGCCGGCGCCCCGCCACTTGCCACACTGCCGTTCGTCTCTCGATTGCGCGGGCGAACGCATCGAACGCGATCGACAGCAGCAGGATCATGATGATTGCGCCGAACACGTGTGGCGAGTCGAGGATGGTGCGGTAGCGTGTCACCAGATAGCCGATGCCGGCCGCCGAGGTGAGCATCTCGGAGACCACCACGCCGACGATGGTCAGCGCGCCGCCGAGCCGCAGGCCCGTCAGCACGGTCGGGATCGAGGCCGGAATGATCACGCGCGTGATCTGCTGCGGCACGGTCGCACCCATGCTGCGCGCGGCGAGAAGAAGCTGCTCGTCGATGGTGCGGATGCCGGCCGCGGTCGAAAGCATGACGGGAAAGAACCCATAGACGCCGGCGAAAATGATCTTGGACTCCGAGCCAATGCCGAACCATGCGGTGAAGATCGGATAGAGGATCACGATCGGGATCGCGTAAAGCGAAGAAAACACCGGCAGCAGCAGGTTGCGCAGCAGCGTCACTCCGCCGATCAGCGCGCCGGCCAGTATCCCGCCACCGCACGCGATCAGCATCGCGACCGCCACTTCGTAGAGCGTGACCGAAAGCTCGGAGGCGTATTCGCGCCAGTCTTTCACAAGAACGGCGAGCGTTTTCGAGAGCGTCGGCAGAAACAGTTCCGGGATGATGCCGGTGCGCGGCATCAGCTCCCAGAACACCAGCAAGGCGGCGAGGATCAGCCATCGGACTGTCGATGGGGCAGGGCGGCGCATCACCCCTCCTTGCGGATCTGCTGCCAGATGCGTTCGCGCAGCCGGCCGAACACTTCCGTTCCCATCATCTCGTAGCTGCGCGGACGCGGCAGGCTGATCGTGATGCGGTCGATGATGCGGCCGGGCCGCGCCGACATCACCAGCACCTCGTCGGCCAGATACACGGCCTCGGTCAGGCTATGCGTGACGAACACCACGGTCTTGGCGGTCTGCGACCAGATGCGCAGCAGTTCATGGCCCATGGTCATGCGCGTCTGCTCGTCGAGCGCCGCGAACGGCTCGTCCATCAGCAGCACCGGCGGGTCCTGCACCAGCCCGCGCGCGATCGAGACGCGCTGTTTCATGCCGCCGGAGAGCTCGTGCGGATAGCGCGCGCCGAAACCCTGCAGTCCGACGAGATTGAGCATGTCGGTTGCGCGCGTGCGGCGTTCCTCTCGCGGCGCGTTGCGTAGCGCCATCGGAAACTCGATGTTGTCGAGCGCCGACAGCCAGGGAAACAGGCTCGCCTCCTGGAACACGACACCGACCCGGTCCGGATCGGGTCTGTCGATCGGGCGGCTCTGGATGTTGATCGTGCCGCTAGTCTGATGGCGCAGGCCGGCCATCATCATCAGCAGCGAGGTTTTGCCGCAGCCGCTCGGGCCGACGATCACGGTGAATTTTCCCACGCCGACGGTCAGCGCAATATTTTCCAGCGCCGGCACCTGCCCGTCGCGGCCGTCATAGATGTGATTGAGCGCCGCGACCTCGATCGCGGGCCTGGCCGGTTCGGGCCGAAGCTGCGTCACGTTCGCCAGGTGCTGCATCGCCGCTCCAGAAGACGGACGGTTTCGTTGAAGGCAATTGCCACGGCCGCAAGCAGGATCACGCCGGCGAACAGCTGCGGCAGCTGGAAGTTCTCGCCCCAGTTGGCGATCAGGTGCCCGATCCCGGTGCGCGAGGCATACATTTCGGCGATCATCACGCCGGTGAAATTGAAGATCATCGAAATGCGCAACGTTTCGAGCAGGATCGGCATCATGCTCGGCACGTAGACGCGCGTGAGGATCTGCATGCGCGTTGCCCCATAGGAGCGCGCCACCAGCACGTGATCAGCCTTCACGGATTCGACCGCCGCCGTCGCGCTCATGATGACGATGAACAGCGTCGAGAAAGCCGCATAGGCGACCTTCTGCTGGAAGCCGATGCCCATGATGAGAATGAACATCGGCAGGAAGATCGATTTCGGCACGCTGAACACGTAGAACATCAGCGGCTTGAAGATCTGCCCGACATAGTCGCTCTCGGCGAGCGCGACGCCGATCGCCGCGCCGAGCGGCACCGCGATCACGAACGCGACGATGACTTCCGCGGAGGTGACCAGGATCGCTTCATGCACCTGCGGGCGACCGAGGAGTTGCATCAGCGTCGTGATCACATCGCCGAACGGCGGCAGCAGCAGCGGATTGATGATGCCGTCACGTGGCAGGACCTCCCATGCCCCGAGAAAGAGGGCCAGCAACAGCAAGCGGATCAGAATGAGTTGAATCCGCGTCACTGCCTTGACCTCAGACCGCCGTCGGCACCGGCTTGAAGTTCGTCATGTAAATATCCTCCACCGGCGCCAAGTCGGTCATGCCGATCAGCTTGCCCATCTCGAGTGCGCGCGCGAGCCAGTCCTTCTGCATCTCGCCGTCCTTGGAAAGTTTGACGATGTTGCTGTCGAGTTCGGCCTCGGCGATGTTGGGCGGGATCTCGTCGATCTCGGCAATCAGCCGGACTGCCTCGGCACGGTGCTTCGGGTTCTGCAGGAATGCGACGCCGCCATAGAGCGCGTTCAAGGTCTTCTGCACCAGTTGCGGCTTGTCCTTGATGAACTTGTCGGTCGACATCCAGGCGCCGGTCAGATGCGATGGGACGGCAGTGCCGAAATCGATCAGGCTGCGCGCCTGCTTGTCGAGGAACATCTTGTAGGTCAGCGGCGAGTAGAGGACCGTCGCATCGATGTTGCCGGAGAGCAGGTTCGGCACCAGCCCACCGCCGCCGAGTGGCACGCGCGTGAACTGGATCTTGCGGTCGGCCTGAGTCCAGAGCGCCAGAATGTCGGTGCCCGAACCGGCCGACGTGATGCCGACCTTCTTGCCGGCAAGTTCGCCGGCATCCTTGATCTTGGAATCGGCCTTCACCACCAGGTGCCAGCCGTAATAGCCGAGCGCGGTGCCGGCGAGGTTCTTGGCCAGCACGCCCTTCTTGATGCCGGCCGCGACCGATGAGGCCGAGTTCATGATCATGTCGGCGGCGCCTGCCGCCATCGCCTCATAGCCTTCCGCGCCGCCGCGATAGATGGTGAGCTCCGCCTTGATGCCTTCCTTCTCGAACAGCTTCTGGCGCAGCGCCGTCTCGGCAATGATGGTCGGATAGTAAGTCTTGGTCGGCAGCCCGATGCGTACGACCTGGCCCTGCGCGCGCGCCGGCCGGACCGTTGCGGCGGCAAGCCCCGCGACACCGAGCCCGAGCACGCCGCGGCGTGAGGGCGAACGATAACGATAGTGAGGCACCAGAATGGTCATGGAGGTCTCCCGGACGTTTCCCCAACAGAGTGACTTGTCGTTCTTCTCAGCGGCGGCGAGGCCTCCGCTCGTGTCGACACTCTATCAGACCACATTGAGCGCGCTTGGTAAAACAGCTTTCTGCTGCTTCACGCTGCCGCGCCCAACATTCGGGTGTCAGGAGGCCGGCTGTCACGATGCTGGCTGTCACGATGTCTTGGGCTCGATATCGAGCCGCGCGATCCAGCCCTCCATGCCGGGGCGCGCCGCCGGATAGCGCTGCAAGACCTTGGGATCGTGCCCCGGAACCACATGGTCCGGCGACGAGCCAAGTCGCCGGAGTGTCTCGTAGCCATCGAGCACTTCGCCGACATTGTAGGTGATCGGAAACACGCGGCCCTGCTCGATATGTGCGTAAAGGTGCGCGGTATCGGAGGCGAGTACGACCGTGCCGCGCTTGGTCTTCACGGTCACGCATTGCAAGCCCTTGGAGTGGCCGCCGATCTTGTGCACCGCGATGCCGGGCGCGATCGCTTCCGCGCCGTCGTGGAAATGCACGCGTCCGGCGAACACCTTGCGCACCATCGCGACCACGTCCTCCTCCTCGAAGGGAACGCGCAGGTGCTGATGGCACATGCAGCGGCCGGTCGCGTAGGCCATTTCGGTGTCTTGCACGTGGAAGCGCGCGTTCGGGAACGTGTCGTAGTTGCCGCAATGGTCGTAATGCAGGTGCGAGATGATGACGTTCCTGACGCTGTCGGGCGCAACATCGATCGCTTTCAGTCCTTCGGCGATCGGATGCGAGATCACGCGGCCGCGCTTCCTGGCCATCGCCTCGTCGAAACCGGTATCGACCACGAAATCGCCCGACGGCCCTTTGACCGCCCAGACGAAATAGTCGATCGGCTCCGGCCCGTCATGCGGATCACCGCCGATGTAGTTCTCGGCCTTCCGGCGTTCGTGACGGCCGTATTTGATGGCGTAGATCTCGTGGATGTCGTCGGACATGTGATTCTTCTCCTATCGTTCGTCATGCCCGCACTTGTTGCGGGCATCCACGTCTTGCTTGCGATAAGAGGAAAGACGTGGATGGCCGGGACAAGCCATGACGGAGTTACTTCTTCTTATTCCGCACCTCGACGCCGGCCCAGCCCTCGATGATCTTCACGATCTCGGTGAAGTCCGAACCCGCGCCGTTCACCTGATTGGCCATCACCCACATCTGGTGCACGGCACTCGAGACCGGCAGCGGCACGCCGAGCGCCTCGCCTTCTTCCATGCAGACGCGCACGTCTTTGTACATCAGGCCGGTGTAGAAGCCGTAGTCGAAGCCGCCGGTCATGATCGATTTCGGAAACTTGTCGCGCACCGCCGTGTTGGCGCCCGAGCCGGCGTTGATCACATCGACCATCACGGCGGGGTCGAGCCCGGCTTTCACGCCCATCACCATCATCTCGCAACTTGCCGCCATCGCGGTCGCCGAGAGCATGTTGTTGCAGAGCTTCATGGTCTGGCCCATGCCGGCCTTCTCGCCGACGAAGAACGGTTTGCCGATCACCGCGATCACAGATTTGAGCTCATCGAAGCCCTCGCGGGGGCCCGCATACATCACGGCGAGCGTGCCCTTCTCGGCACCTCCGACCCCGCCGCTCACCGGCAAATCGATGGCGGTGATGTTCTTCGCCTTCAGGGCATCGGCGACCCTCACGGCCATGCGCGAGCCGGTGGTGGAGAGATCGAGGAAGCGCTTGACCTTTTTACCCTCGATCACGCCGTCTTTGCCGGTCGCGACGGCGAGCACAATGTCTGGCGTCGGTAGGCTCGCCATCACGGTCTCGACTTGATCGGCGACGTCCTTCGCGGACTTCGCGGCGACTGCGCCGAGCGATGTAAGCCGCGACATCATCTGTCCCGACGTGTCGTAGACGACGAGCTTGTGGCCGGCCTCGACGAGACGGCGGGCCATCGGATAGCCCATGTTGCCGAGACCGATGAAGCCGATATCCATGATGTATCCTCGATTGTCGTTGAGCGCCTGTTACTTCTTGTCCATTTCGGCGAAGACTTCGCGCGCCTGGCGGAACGCGTCGACGCCGGCCGGCACGCCGGCATAAATCGACATGTGGATGAAGATCTCGCGGATCTGATCCTTGGTCAGTCCATTCGTCAGCGCACCGCGGATATGCAGCTTCAACTCGTGCGGACGGTTGAGAATCGCGATCATGGCGAGGTTGAGCATCGAGCGCTCTTTCTTGGTGAGGCCTGGGCGGCCCCAGCCCGCACCCCAGCAATATTCGCTGACGAACTCCTGAAACGGACGATTGAAGTCGTCCGCGTTTTTCATCGAGTTTTCGACGTACTCCTTGCCCAACACCTCGGTGCGAATGCGCAGGCCGGTCTCCAATGTCTCTTTATCCATGATTGACTCTCCTTTGGTTCATGAGAAACGGTTCGCGAATAAGGAGAAGCGAATAGCGAACGAGCGGCCAATCGTCATATCTGCTCGCTACTCACTACTCGCTACTTGCTACTCGGCTTCAATTGCCCGGAACGGCATGGATTTCCGGAAAGAACATGTCCTGCCAGGCCTTCGGCCGGTTCTTGATCGAACCGACCTCACTCATGAAGTTGGCGTAAGTCATCACGCTCTCCGGCGAGGTGGTGAAGCGCACGTCCGGATCGTTGAGCACTTCTATCAGGTCGTCGAGCTTCCAGCTTTTGCCTTCTTCCGACTTGAGGAAGACTTCCGCGGCGGCTTTTTTGTCCTTGTTGATGAAGTCGATCGAAGCCTGCAGGGCGCGCAGCACCGCCGCGTACGCCTTCGGGTTCTCGTCATGGAACTTCTGCGGCGCATACAACATCGTGAAGGTGCTCGGTGCGCCCATGATCTTGTTTGAGGTCGTGATGGTGCGGATCTTCGGGTCCTTGCGCTCGCGCTGATGGAACGGCGGCGAGGTGAAGTGCGCCGTGAGCTCACTCTTGCCCGACAGCATCGCGACCACGCCGTCGGGATGTGTCAGCGAGACCGTGTAGGGATCGTAGTGCGCGTAGTCGGCTTTGCCGTATTCCTTGATTGCCGCCATCTGCATGATGATCGCCGGGATCGACACTTTGACCGCGGTCACCGCGATCTTATCGTTCGGCGTCAGGTCCTTCAGCGATTTGAGATGCGCGGCATTGGTGTTGAGATACATCGGGATCGACGTCATCGCGGCGACGCCCTTGACCTTCAAGTTGCTCGTCGTCTTGTCCCACAGCGTGATGAAGGCGGGCGGTCCGGCCGCCGCGTAATGCGCATTGCCGGACAGCAGCATGTCGTTGACCACCGAGGGCCCGCCGAACTTGATGTATTCGGCGCCGAGCCGGATGCCCATCTTCTGGGCCTCCTGCTCGACCAGCTTCAGCTCCTCCATCACGACGAGGGGAAGAAATCCGACCCCGCCGGCGCCTTTCGGAATTTTCACCACGTCGACTTCCGCATGCGCCAGCGACGGCGCAAGCAGAAGGATAGCGAGCAGCAGACGTTTCATCATCGCCTTCAGGCCTTCTTTCCAACCTCGACGCCGGCCCATTGCTCGATCGGCTTCACGAATTCCGTGATATCGGCG
>JBBWZU010000261.1:0-4878 GCA_039649225.1 Hyphomicrobiales bacterium
CCGCGACTGTGTCATTCTCGACGCGTTCTCAAAGCCGGCAGGATGCGGTTGCTGACACTCCGGCACGATTAGATCAGTAGGAGAATATATATTATATACAATCAATGGTTCGGTTTGGCCGAACAAACCCAAATTCGGACCGCAGCATGCTCGGGCGCTCACTCTTCCTGAGTGCGCGGATATTTGTTGAGCTCATCAAGGCACACCGCGTACCACACATTGTACCAAGTGAGGTCGGCCGCGTCGGGCTGAACGCCGGGCATGACGGAGAAATAGGTCTGGGCCTTCTCGCGCGGCGCGATGCTCTGCGTGTGCACACCGATTGTATTGGCATCGCCCGAGCAGCGCGCCGCATAGCTCCATTTGCGAATCATGGGGCGGCGTTGCGTGCCTCCTGAAATGTCCTGCACGCGCATATGGATTTGGCCGATGAAAATCGCGATCGCCCCCGTCGAGCTCGGCGTCTTGCCGACGAGATACGTGCGGAAGCGAGTGTCCTTCTCAACACCGCTTTCGACCAGCCTGCCGAGCGCCGGCAGGCGTGCGAATTCGGTCGCGTTTTGCGGCACCTGCGCGTTTTGCGCCGCCAGCGCGGCGTGCGGCACCAGACAAGCCGCGGCGATCAGGACCCGCGCGATCATTCGACTTTCAAATTCAGTTTCTTGATCAACGTCGACCACTTGGTCTCTTCCTTGTCGACGTCGGCGGCATATTCGGCCGCGCTCGAAGTCAGCGGATCGCCGCCTTCCAGATGGATACGATTCTTCACTTCCTCGTCGCCGGCGAGTTTTTGCAGTTCGGCGTTCAGCCGTTCGATGATCGGCTTCGGCGTTCCGGCGGGCGCGAGCAGGCCATAGTGCAGCACCGCCTCGAAGTCCGCCAGGCCCGACTCGGCAAAGGTCGGCACGTCGGGCAGCAACGACGTGCGCTTGGGGCTCGCGACCGCGATCGCGCGCAGCGCGCCTGATTGCAGATTGCCGAGCGCCGGCGGGATGACGCCGAATGCGACCGGCACGTGGCCGCCGAGCAGATCGTTCATTACCGGCGCGGTCCCCTTGTAGGGGATCAAGTTCGCATTCACCCCGCTCATCGACTTGAACAATTCGGCCGCCATGTAGCCGCCGGTGCCGACCGCCGAGGTACCGATATTGAGCTTGCCGGCATCTTTCCTGGCGAGCGCGATGAAATCCGCAACCGACTTTGCGGGGAACGAGGGATGCGCGATCAGCACCACCGGCATCGAGGCGATCAGGCCGATCGCCGCAAAATCCTTGCGCGGGTCGAAGCCGGAATTGGCATAGAGGCTGGGATTGATCGAGATCGTTCCGGTGTGACCGAGGAGCAGCGTGTAGCCGTCCGGCGCCGCCCGCTGCACGGCGCGCGTGCCGATCAGCCCGCCGCCGCCACCGCGATTGTCGACGACCACCTGCTGGCCGAGCGCATGCGACAGCTTTTCGGCAACGATGCGCGCCATCGCGTCGACGCCGCCGCCGGGCGGATAGGGCACGATCAGGGTGATGGAACGGGTGGGGTAGCTTTGGGCGTGGGCGGAAGCCGCGAACGCGGAGAGCGCGAGAGCAAGCGCGGCAAAAAAGCCGAAACAGCGTGACATCGTCATTACTCCACTCTCGCTCCCGACAGCTTCACGATCGCCGACCATTTCGTTTCCTCGCGGTCGATGTCGGCGGCGTATTCGGCCGGCGTCATCGAGGCCAGTTCGGCGCCGTCGGCTTCGATCTTCTCGCGCACATCCGGCTCGCGCAACGCGGCCTTCAACGCAACACTCAGCTTCTCGATGATCGGCTTCGGCGTGCCGGCGGGCGCGACGATGCCATAGTGCAGCACGGCCTCGTAACCCGGCAATGCGGCCTGCGCGACCGTCGGCAAATCGGGAAACACGGGCGAACGTTTCGGCCCGGTGACGGCGAGCGCACGCACCTTGCCGTCGCGAACCAGCGCCACGGCGGGCGGCAGCGAGGACAAATAGATCGCCACATGCCCGCCCAGCAGGTCGGTCAGCGCGGGTCCCGAACCCTTGTAGGGAATGTGCGTCAGCGTGATGCCCGCCATATGGGCGAGCAAGGCGGCGCCGAGATGAATGCCGCTGCCGGTTCCGGCGGAGGCATAATTCAGCTTGCCGGGCTCGCGTTTTGCCAGCGCGATCAGCTCGAGGATCGTCTTGGCCTCGACCGCGGGGTTGACCAGCACGACCAGCGCGCTGGTTGCGATCAGCCCGACCGGTTCGAAGTCCTTGCGCGGATCGTAGCCGACATTGGCGTAGAGCGTTGGGTTGATGGCGAGTGTGCCGGTGCCGCCAAGACCGAGCGTGTAGCCGTCAGGCGGGCTCTTGGCGACCTGGCGCGTCGCGATCGAGCCGCCTGCCCCGCCTTTGTTCTCGATCACGATCTGCTGGCCGAGCGAGCGGCTCATCTTCTCGGCGACGATGCGCGCCATCACGTCGTTGCCGCCGCCGGCCGAATACGGCACCACCAGCGTGATCGGCCGCGCGGGATAATCCTGCGCATGAACGCCTGGCGCGCCACAGGCGAGCGCCAGAACCGCGACGAGAACCGCGACAAGTGCCCTCCGCTTCGCCATCCGGTTTCCTCCGCGTTTCTTTATCCTTGTCGGAGAAGCTAGCTAGCACATTGCCAAAATGCAAAACCGCCGGCCTCGTTTAGAGAACCGGCGGTTCACTGATGACTTTACGCGGCACAACCCGCGGCTTCGCCGCGGTTTCGATGGTCGCCGCCTATCCTGGTTGCGCTAGTGTACGCTCGCGCTGGCATCCTGCTTCAAGCGGGCGATCTCATCCTTCACTTGCAGCTTGCGGCGCTTGAGATCCGCGAGGGTAATGTCGTCGACCGACGGATGAGCGATAGCTTCTGAGAGTTCGTTTTCCAGTGCCTCGTGCTTCCGTTCAAGTTCCGCAAGGTGCGCTTGGATGGACATTGATGAAGCCTCCTTTGTCAGATTCCTGACATGTTCAGTTTGCCAGAAGAGCGGTTGCAAGTCGACGGCTCTCTCACTGTGCGGTGCGTCAAATCCCCGCTATCCCGTTCCGGCACAAGCCACGCGCGGCTTGATGCCCAGCCCCTAACGCGCGATACTTGTTTCAGTTTCAGGTATCTTGTCGCGCGCCTGTGGCGTTCAAACCAAAACGGCATATGACCAAAGAGGAAGAACGCGAGCTCCGCGCCCACCTTGCGCGCCTCTTACAGGAGCACCGCGATCTGGATGCCGCGATCGAGGCCCTGCAGGGTTCCGCCAGCTCGGATTTGTTGCAGGTTCAGCGCCTGAAGAAGCGCAAGTTGCAGCTCAAGGACCGCATCACCTTCGTGGAAGATCAGCTCACGCCGGATATCATCGCGTGAGCCCTCGGCTATAGGCGCGGCGGTAGAATAATATTGCCTTTGCGCTGCGCCTTGCGGGCGTACATCGCGCGGTCGGCTTTGGCCAGAGCACCGGCGAATGCGTCGTCCGGGCCCAGCATCGAAAGCCCGATCGACGCGCCGACCGAAATTGTATCCGCCTCCCAGGTGACGCTCGCCTGGGCGACGGCTTCCTCAAGCGCGAAGGCTTTCGCGGCGGCGTCCGCCTCGCTCAGATTCCACAGGATCACGGCGAACTCGTCGCCGCCGAGGCGCGCGACCGTGTCGGAAGCGCGCACGTGACGAACGAGCGTCGCGGCGACGACTTTGAGGATCGCGTCACCGGCCGCGTGGCCGTGCCGATCATTAACCGGCTTGAAACCGTCGAGATCGATGTAGATCAGCGCGGCGCGGGTCCAGTAGCGCTTGATGTAGGCGAGCGTGCGCCGGAGTTCCCGGTCGAAGCCGCGCCGGTTGAACACCTCGGTCAGCGCATCGGTGTCGGCGCTCGCCTCGAGTTCCCTGACCTTGGCCTGCTCGGCTTTGAGCGCCGCACTCAGGCGTTCGATCTCGCCGAGCAGCGTGACCAGCTCCATCGGAACGCTGCGCGATGGTGTCCCGGCGCGGGCGATCTCGGCACGGACCGGCTGGTGTTGGTCGAAGGCCACGCGGACGCGCGGCGCTGTCAGCACCCTCCCGGCATCAACCTTCGCCACGCCCGTTTTCGCCACGTCCCAAGCCCTGCCGTTATCCGCAAGGGACCACATTGCCTTCGACAAGGTTAACGAGACGTATCGGCTTGCCACCGAGGGGTGGATTCCTATACATCCGCGCCTTTCTTGCTGCCGGAGAAAGGGCACGCATGGCGGCCAAACCCGTCGCGATCATCATGGGGAGCCAGTCCGACTGGACCACCATGCGGCACGCCGCCGAGACGCTGGACGCGCTCGGGATCGCTTATGACAAGCGCATCGTCTCGGCGCATCGCACGCCCGAACGGCTCTATGCCTTCGCCAAAGGCGCCAAGGGCGCCGGCCATCAGGTCATCATCGCGGGCGCGGGCGGCGCCGCGCATTTGCCCGGCATGACCGCCGCGATGACGCCGCTGCCGGTGTTCGGCGTACCGGTCGAATCCAAGACGATGTCCGGGCTCGATTCCCTCTATTCCATCGTGCAGATGCCGCCCGGCATCCCGGTCGGTACGTTGGCGATCGGCAAGGCCGGCGCGATCAACGCGGCCCTGCTGGCGGCGAGCGTGCTGGCGCTCTCGGATGCTGCTCTCGCGGCGCGGCTCGAAGCCTGGCGCAAGGCTCAAACCGACGCGGTCGCCGAACATCCCTCCGACGAGGGCAAGGCGTGATCGCACAGCGTTCCGGACCACTCGGGCCCGACGCCACCATCGGCATTCTCGGCGGCGGGCAGCTTGGCCGCATGCTGGCGCTCGCGGCCGCGCGGCTCGGCCTCAAGTGCCATGTGCTCTGCCCCGATCCGCATTCGCCTGCGTTCG
>JBBWZU010000276.1:0-7919 GCA_039649225.1 Hyphomicrobiales bacterium
CGCGGCGCAGGATCTCGGTGCGATTGTGCGCGAGTGAAATGATATGGCGGCGCATTGCGCGCCCGCTCATGCCCGCCGCATAGCCCGCGCCGATCACGGCGCCGATCGACGAGCCCGCGATCGCGACAGGCTTGACGGCCATCTCGTCGAGCGCCTCGACGATGGCGATATGCGCGAGGCCGCGCGCGCCGCCCGCGCCTAGCGCCAGTGCGAAAGTTTTCACGCGATACTCATTATGCGGTTCATTTCGCGCCTGCTTCGCGCGCGAACTCCCAGGCGGTCATGGCCAGGGGACGCACCATTTGGGCGCGCGCCGGAGCATTTTCGTTGGTGGCCGTGCCGTCGCGCACCCGCCCGACGATGCCCTGCAGGATCGCGGCGAGACGGAAGAAATTGTAGGCGAGATAAACCGCCAGATGCGGCCGCGGATCGAGCCCGGTGCGTCCCACATAGGCGTCGACGTAGTCGCTCAGCGCCGGAATGCCGAGCGCTTTGAGATCATGCCCGACCAGCGAGCCCGTACCGGCGCCGGCTTCAGTCGTCGGCATGTGCCACTGCATCAGATGATAGGTGAAGTCGGCGAGCGGATCGCCCAACGTGGACAGCTCCCAGTCGAGCACGGCGAGCACGCGCGGCTCGCTTTTGGCGAGGATCATGTTGTCGAGACGATAGTCGCCATGCACGAGCCGTACCGGCGCCGCCGGCGGCAGGTTGGCCGGCAGCCACGCCATCAATTGCTCCATCTCGTCGATCTTCTCGGTCTCCGAGGCGCGATATTGCCGCGACCAGCGATCAACCTGGCGCGCGACGTAGTTCTCGCCCTTGCCGTAGTCGCCGAGCCCGATCGCGGCCGGCTCGTAGCCATGCAGCCGCGCCAGCGTCGCGTTCATCACGTCGTAGACGGCGGCGCGTTCGGCCGGATTCGAGCCCGGCATCTCCGGTTCCCAGATCACCCGGCCGTCGACGAAACCCATCACGTAGAACGCCGTGCCGGTGACGCTCTCATCGGCGCAGTAGATGATCGGCTCGGCGGCCGGAAAGCCCTGCGCGTGGAGCGCGCTGATCACCTTGAATTCACGATCGACCGCGTGCGCGGATGGCAGCAGCTTGCCCGGCGGCTTGCGCCGCAACACGTATTTGCGCTGCGGCGTTTCCAGCATATAGGTCGGGTTCGACTGGCCGCCCTTGAACTGCTTGACGCTGAGCGGACCGTTGAAACCCCTGGCGTTTGCGGTGAGGTATTCCTCAAGCCGCGCGGTGTCGAAGCGCAGCGGCGCCGACACCTCCTTGGTTCCCGTGTAGGTCGCCTGACGGTCGATCTTGGTCATTGTTGTTTCACTCCCGGCACGCAAGCTATCGCGCCACGGCGTGATGGCAAGGGCGGCCGGCCGGCACTCAGCCGGCGGACCGCTCGCGTTCAACCGCCAGATAGCCGATGTCGCGGCGGCAGAAGCCGCCGGGCCAGTCGATCTTGTCGACCGCCGCATAGGCGCGCGCCTGCGCCTCGGCGACCGACTTCGCGGTTGCCGCGACGCCGAGCACGCGTCCGCCATAGGCGGTGATCTTGCCGCCCTCGATCTTGGTGCCGGCGTGGAAAATCTCGACGCCATCGAGCGCGGCGGCCGCATCGAGCCCTGCGATCACCGAGCCCTTGCGGTAGCTGCCCGGGTAGCCGTTCGTCGCCATCACGACGACGAGCGCGGCCTCGTCGTGCCAGCGCAGATCGAAATTCTTCAGTTGTCCGTCGCGTGAGGCGATCAGCGCCGGCACGAGGTCCGACATCAGGCGCAGCATCATCACCTGGCATTCCGGATCACCAAAGCGCGCATTGTATTCGATCAGCTTCGGACCCTGTGCCGTGATCATCAGCCCGGCGAACAGGACGCCTTTGAACGGTGCACCCATTTCCCTCATGGCGCGTACGGTCGGCAGCACGATCTCGTCCATCGTCCGCTTGATGACTTCGGGCGTCATCACGGGGGCGGGCGAGTAGGCGCCCATGCCGCCGGTGTTCGGTCCCTTGTCGCCGTCGAAGGCGCGCTTGTGGTCCTGCGCGGAGGCAAACGCGATCGCGGTTTCGCCGTCGCACAGCGCGAAGAACGAGGCTTCCTCGCCGCGCATGAATTCCTCGACCACGACTTCGGCACCGGCCTCGCCCAGTCCGCCGCCGAACATCATGTCGATCGCGGCCTCGGCCTCGGCGGTCGTCTCGGCGATGATCACGCCTTTGCCCGCTGCAAGGCCGTCGGCTTTGATGACGATCGGCGCGCCTTGCGTGCGTACGTAGGCTTTTGCGGGCTCGGGTGCGGTGAAACGCTCATAGGCCGCGGTCGGGATGTTGTGCGCGCGGCACAGATCCTTGGTGAAGCCTTTGGAGCCTTCCAGCTGGGCGGCGGATTTGCTCGGCCCGAAGGTCTTGAAGCCCGCGGCTTCGAGATCGTCGACGATGCCGGCAACCAGCGGGCCTTCCGGGCCGACCACCACGAAATCGACTTTGTTCGCCTCGCAGAAGGCGATCACTGCCGCATGGTCGGTGATGTCGAGTGCAACGCATACGGCCTCGCGCGCGATGCCGGCATTGCCGGGCGCGCACCAGAGCTTGGTCGTCAGCGGGGAGGCGGCGATCTTCCAGGCGAGCGCATGCTCGCGTCCGCCCGAGCCGAGGAGGAGGATGTTCATGAGGGGGAAGTGCCGGATCGATGCCCGGCCTGTCCAGAGGTACGCGCCTCGTTAGCAAAAAGCCTGTTGAAAGGCTTGACGTAAGTTTGCGCTAACGGTAAGTATAAACTTACTAATGAAGCGAACGAGGGAGTTCAGTCATGGCCGAGCTTGAGCTGATCGGCGGCGCACTCAGCAATTTCGTCTGGACCTGCCGCATGGCGCTCGCTGAAAAGGGCGTGCCGTACAAATTGACCGGCGTGATGCCGCATACGCCCGAGGTCGTGGCGATCCATCCGTTCGGCAAGATCCCGGTGATGCGCCACGGCAACGTCGCGCTCGCCGAGTCGCGCGCGATCTGCGGCTACATCGACCGTGCGTTCGACGGTCCGGCGCTTATTTCGGCCGACGCCGTGAAGGCCGCCGAGACCGAGCAATGGGTTTCGATCGTGAACACGACCATCGACCCGCTGTGGATGCGGCAATATCTCGCCGCCTACATCTTTCCGGGCACGCCGGACGGCGCGCCGAACCGGCCGGTGATCGAGGCGGCGCTGCCGAAGATGGAGAAGCAGTTTCCCATGATGGATCGGGCTGTCGCATCCGGCTATCTCGCCGGCGAGACGTTCACGCTCGCCGACATGTACTTCACGCCGATTCTCTACTACATGCGGCGCGGGCCGGAGAGCGCCGCCATGCTCGATGCGAGCGCCAATCTCAAAGCCTATCTTGCGCGCAATCTCGCGCGGCCTTGCATGCAGGCGACGATGCCGCCGCCCTTGCCGGGCAAAGCCGGAGACACAAAATCTGATGGCGCCAAAGCAGCCTGATGAATCGGCCGCCGACCGGATGGCCATGCTCGGCGATCCGATGCGGCGCGCGATCTTCGAGATGCTGGCCGACGGGCCGCGCTCGGTCGGCGAGATCGCCGAGAGCCTGCCGGTGACGCGGCCGGCGGTGTCGCAGCATCTGCGCGCGCTCAGCGATGCCGGGCTGGTGACGCACGAGTCCGTCGGCACGCGCAACCTCTACCGCATCGAGCCGGAGCGAATCGCCGAGGTGCGCGATTATCTCGACCGCCTTTGGCAGAAGGCGCTGCTGAACCTCAAAAGCCGTATCGAAAAGCCGCATCAATAAAGCATGATCCCGAAAAGTGTGTAGCGGTTTTCGGAAAAGATCATGCTCCAACAAGGAGCGCGTGATGTCTGTTGCGCCTGTCCGCAAGGAAATCGTCGTCGAGACCAGTCAGGCGCGCGCGTTCCGCGTGTTCACCGAGGAGCACGGTGCGTGGTGGCCACTCGCCAGCCACCACATCGGCGAGCAGGCGGCCGAAACCGCGATCATCGAGCCACGCGCCGGCGGGCGCTGGTTCGAACGCGCCGCGGACGGCACCGAATGTCCATGGGGCAAGGTACTGGTGTGGGATCCTCCGGGCCGGATCGTTCTGTCGTGGGCGATCGGGGCGGACTTCAAGTACGATCCGGCGCTGTCGCTTGAACTTGAAATCCGCTTTGTCGCGCTCGGGCCCGCCTCGACGCGGATCGAGCTGGAGCATCGCAACCTCGAACGGCTTGGCGATGCCGCGGAAGGCATGCGCAGCGCGATCGATTCGGAAGCCGGGTGGGGCGGGATATTGAAGGCCTATGCGGCGCGGGCCGCAGAGTGAGTTGAATTTGTAGCCCGGATGGAGCGAAGCGAAATCCGGGGAAATTATCGAGAGAGCGGTCCCGCATTGCGCTTTGCTCCATGCGGGCTACAGAATAATCGCCGCCTTCGTCCCCGGCGGCAGCGCGTGCGGGTCGACTTCCACAATGCCGTCGCGCAGGCGCACGCGGTAGGTGGCGAGCTTTTCGGTGAAGGGAGGCGGCGCGCAGCCGTCTTCAAGACGGTATTCGTAACCGTGCCACGGGCAGGTCACACAGCCATTGATGATGCGGCCTTCGCCGAGCGGGCCGTTCTGGTGCGCGCAGACATTCGTCAGCGCGCCAATTTGTGCGCCGTCGCGGAACACCGCGATGCGCTCGCCGCTCGGCGCCGTGACGATGCGCGCACAGGTGTCGGGGATGGAGTCCGGCGGACCGACCGCGATCCAGTTTTCCGCCGATAGAGCAACGCCGCGATCCGCGTGCCACTCATTCCATGCCGCCAATATGTGCAGCAGTGTCACGCCGCCGAACGCGCCACCGAGCAGCAGCGGGATGATGACGCGGCGGTCGTCCTGCATCACGCCGAGCGCGACATGGATGACCAGGATTCCGTAAGCCACATAGAGCAGCATGTGCAGCCCTTTCCAGACGCGCGGCGTCAGGAAGGCGAGCCAGAAATCATGGCTGGTGGCGGCAAGCAAAAACAGGATCGACAGCGCGACGAGGCCCGGCACCTTCATCGAGGAACCGATGAACTTGAGATACAATGGCCAGTTGGTGAATTCCTGCCACAATTCGTGCAGCGCGCCGCGCTCGGCAAACCACTCGACCACGAACGATGCGTGCGCCAGAGCGACGATAAACATCATTACGCCGAAATGGCGCCGGTTGTAGAGGAGCGGCAGGAAACGCCTGTCGAGCCGCGCCAGCGGCCCGATCGACAGGATGATGGTGAGCATCGTGAACGCGCAGACGCCGCAGGCGTTGATGCGCAGGTCGATCCAGTCGAGATTGTTGTTCGGCGGCGTGAGGAGCGACTGGATCAGCACGAACGAGACGATGAACGTCAGGGCGCAGCCAAGCACGACGGCGTCGTAGATGAGCTTGCGGCCGTTCCACTGCACCGCCTTGAAGCCGGCGCTCATTTCGCCGGCTCCTGGGTGGTCTGCGCTTCGCCCTGGTCGGGCGGCGGACGCAGGATGAGCGCCATGGTCAGGCCGAACGCGACGATGAGCGCGAGCACGGGCCATATCATGCGGTGAAAGGCGCGATGCCCATGCGTCATCGCGCGCCTCGCGCGGCGCGCCAGCGCATCAGCACATAGGGCCACAGCGCCACGGCGCCGGGCAGGATCAGGATGCGCGCGCCGAGGCTCATGGATTGCGGCTGCACGCGCGTGACGCCGATGCTCACGAACGCAAGCGCCGCGACGAGGCCGCAGACCGCGTAGAGCGCAAGGCCATAGACGATGATTGTCGCCGCCGTGTCCATCCGACATCCGTATGCGCGATGCCGCAAGCCGAGCGGCACTCTAGCATGTACGGGGTAGGGTCGGATTGGTTTCGACGGCCGGCGATCTTCGCGGGGGCGCGCGGAACGGATCAAAACCCGTAAAGGACCGCCGGATTGTCCACCAAAATCCGCTTGCGCAGGGTCGCGTCCGAGGCCCATTCGCCGAGCAGGTCGAGCAGGTCGGTCGTGTTCGGCATCTGGCCCTTGAACGCCACATGCGGCCAATCCGAGCCCCACACGATACGGTCCGGCCGTGCGGTCACCAGCGTGCGGGCGAATGGCGCAAGGTCGCCGTAATAAGGCGGCTGCTCGGACAACCGATAGGCGCCGGTGAACTTGACCCAGGTGTGCCCGACCTTGAGCAGGCGCAGCAACGCCTGGAATGCTGCCTGCGGCAGACCCTCGGCGGGCTTTACCATGGTCATGTGATCGATCACGATCGAGCAGGAGAGGCGCGCGAGGCGCTCTTCCAGCTCGACCAGTTGCTGCGGCTTGACCATGAACTGGAGATGCCAGCCGAGCTCCTTCATGCGATCGGCGTAGAACTCGATATCGGCCGGATCGAGCGCCCCGGCGTGCGCCAGCGTGAAACGGACGCCGCGCGCGCCAAGCTCATCCATATCGTCGAGCTCGGCATCGGAAACATCGCGCGGCGTGACCACGATGGCGCGCATCGGCAGGCCGATCGCTGCGCCTTGTTCGAGCGTGCAGCGATTGTCGGTTCCATAGACGCTCGGCTGGATGATCACACAGCGCTGCACGCCGAGGGCATCGAACACGCGCCGCGCGTCCTGCGCGGTCGCGTCCGGCGGCGTATATTCGCGGCCCGCCGCATAGGGGTAGCGCTCCTGCGGCCCGAACAGATGGAAATGCGTGTCGGTCGCGCCAGCCGGCACGGTCAGGCGCGGCTTATGGACGTCAGGATTCGGGCCCTGGCAAAGATCGGTCATTGTGGTTCCACGGAAGAGGTCAGCCGCGCCGACGAAGATTCGAGATTGCGAGTGTGAACCACGGCGCGAAGCCCGCCGCAAGCACGCAGAACAGTTAAATTCGGGGGCGAATTGGCATCGCCTGCGCGCAACGCTATATGGTCGGCGCATGGCCGAATCCCGCGTCAACATCCCGGAATGGACCGTCTCCGAGCTTTCGGCGGCGCTGAAGAAGACCGTGGAGGATAGCTACGGTTTCGTGCGCGTGCGCGGCGAGATCACCGGTTACCGCGGGCCGCATTCCTCCGGCCACAATTATTTCGCCCTCAAGGATGAAGGCGCCAAGATCGACGCCGTGATCTGGAAGGGCGTTTACGGTCGCATCCGCTTTAAGCCGGAGGAAGGGCTTGAGGTGATCGCGACCGGTAAGCTGACCACCTATCCGGGCCGGTCGTCCTATCAGATCGTCATCGAGAGCCTGGAGCCCGCCGGCGTCGGCGCGCTGATGGCGCTGTTGGAAGAGCGCAAGAAGAAGCTCGCCGCAGAGGGCCTGTTCGACGAAGCGCGCAAGCAGCTCATTCCCTACCTGCCGGAGGTGATCGGCGTCATCACGTCGCCGACCGGCGCGGTGATCCGCGACATCCTGCACCGGCTGTCGGACCGCTTCCCGCGCCACGTGCTGGTGTGGCCGGTGCGGGTCCAGGGGGATGGTTCGGCCGAGGAGGTCGCGGCCGCGATCCGCGGCTTCAACGCGTTCGATGCTGGCGGGCGCATGCCGCGCCCGGACCTGATCATCGTGGCGCGCGGCGGTGGCTCGCTGGAAGATCTCTGGTCGTTCAACGAGGAGATCGTGGTGCGGGCGGCGGCGGACAGCATGGTTCCGCTGATATCGGCGGTCGGCCACGAGACCGACATCACGCTGATCGATTTCGCCTCCGACCGCCGCGCACCGACGCCGACCGCCGCGGCCGAGATGGCGGTGCCGGTGCGGGTCGATTTGATTTCTCAAATCGACAGTCTCGCGCGGCGGCAATTATCGTGCTGGGGCCGCGGGCTGGAGGCGCGCCGCACCGAGCTGCGCGCCGCCGCACGTGCGCTGCCGAGCGCGGACGCGCTGCTCGCCGTGCCGCGCCAGAAGCTCGATTCGCTCGCCGAGCGCCTGCCGCGCGCGCTC
>JBBWZU010000325.1:0-7220 GCA_039649225.1 Hyphomicrobiales bacterium
TCGATCATCACCCGCGTGCGCGTGATATCCATCAGGGCCGCGCGCGACACCGGCGCCGCGCGGAAACCGCGCTGCTCGTTGAACTCGACCAGCCCTTCGGAGATCAGCCGCGAGAGCGCCTCGCGCACCGCGCCGGGGCTGACCCGATAGCTGTTGGCAAGCTTTACGATCGGCAGCTTCTCGCCCGGCCGGTACCGTCCGCCGACGAGATCGCGCTGCAGCGCATTGGCGACGCTGGCCGTCAGGCTCTTGAAGCCGGCGGCCTCCGGCAGGCGCGCGTCCCTGTTGGCATCTTCGTTGGTGCTCATGCGCGCCCTGGTCGCCGATCAACTGTAGCCTTGGGGCAGCCAACCCCATTCCAGCCCGCTCTGATTGAACTGCCTAAATCTGTAACCGTCAATTGTCTGAAGCTGGCGGAGACCCGGGATACCCAGTCATTTGAACTCGCGCGCGAGTTCGACCTCGATCAGCGCGGGCGTTCCCCCGGCCAATCCCTTCGCAATCAGGTCGGTCGCGTCGTGTACGGTTTTGGCCCGTTCGGCCGGTACCCCGAGCGATCGCGCAAGCCCAACGAAATCGATCGCCGGATCGTTCAGCTCCATGCCGACATAGGTGTCTTGCTGCGCCGCATAGCCGCGCTGCGCGAACAGGCGCTGCTTGAGGATGCGATATGAGGTGTTGTTGAAAATGACGAAAACGACGCCGATTTTGTAGCGGGCGGCCGTCCAGAGCGCCTGGATCGTGTACATCGAGCTGCCGTCGCCGACGAGGGCGATCACCGGCCGGTCGGGCAGCGCGATCTTGACGCCGATCGAAGCCGGAATGCCCCAGCCGATGCCGCCGCCGCGCAGGCCGAAGAAGCTCTGCGGGTCGTCGCTCTTGACCAGTTGGCGCAAGCCGCCGCCCGACGACACCGTCTCGTCGATGACGACGGTGTCCCGGGGCAGGATTTCGCCAATGGCGTGGATCAGCGCGAGCGCCTGCACCGGCGAATCACCCGCCATCGCCCGCGCTTTTGCCTTGAGTTTTTCCAGCTCGGCCAGCGTTTCGGCGCTCGCGCTTTTCAGGCGTTCGCGTCCGGCCGATTGCGCGGTAGGCGACATGCGCTCACGCACGGCGGCGATGAGCTCGGGCAGCGTGCCTTTCGGATCGCCGAGGATCGCGACCTCGGCCGGATAGTTCTTGCCGAGCTCCCAGGCGTCGATGTCGAGGTGAACCATCCTGAGATCGGGTCCGATCGGCGCGACGTCGGAGGGCAGCGAGAGCGCGAACAGGTCGGCGCCGACCGAAAACAGCACGTCGTGCTGATCGAAGATCTTGCGCATCGCGGCTTGCGCGCGTCCCATCGCGCCGCGAAACAACGGATGCGATGAGGGAAACGAGGCCGAGTTGGCAATCAGCTCGGCGTAGACGGGTGCGCCCAGAAGCTCGGCAAGCTCGACCATCTCGGCATGCGCACGGCTTTGCGCGACCGCATCGCCCGCCATGATGATCGGGCGCTTGGCATTCGCCAGCACCTCGGCGGCAGCTTCGATCGCCGCACGATCGCCGCGCAGGCGCGGCGCCACGCGTGTCGGCGCCATCAGGTCGAGATCGGCTTCATTCTTCAAAATGTCGCCCGGCAGCGACAGGAACACCGGCCCGGTCGGCGGCGCCATCGCGGTCTTGGCGGCGCGATGCACCAGCAGCGGCAGGTCCTGGATGCGATGCACTTCGGCCGACCACTTCACCAAGGGGCGCGCGATCGGCGGCAGCTCGGCATAGAGGATCGGTTCGGACTGATTGAACTCCAGGTCATGCTGGCCGGCGGTGACCAGGATCGGCGAGGCTGCCTTCTGCGCGTCGTAAAGCATGCCCATCGCGTTGCCGAGGCCGGGTGTCGTATGCACGTTGACGACCGTCAGCCTGCCGGAGGCCTGCGCGTAGCCATCGGCCATTGCCATCACGGCCGCCTCCTGCATGCCGAGCACGTAGCGGATGTCGGTATCGACCGCGAGTGCATCCATCAGCGCAAGCTCGGTGGTGCCCGGATTGCCGAAGATCACGCCGACGCCTTCCTGTTTCAAAATTTCCAGGAACGCGCGTTTTCCAGTGATGACGGGCAAGGTGTCCTCCGCTCTTTTTGGGATGCCGCCGGACGACGGCTCGGATCATTTGCGCAGCAAATATTTTTGCTCGCCGGTGAGCACCAGCTCGCTGTTCTGGTTGTGAATGGTCGCCGCCATCACCACGACGCCGGTCGTGCGTTGCGTGATCAGCGCCGCGATCGTGAGCTGCGGGTAAAGCGTATCGCCCACATAGACGCCCTTGAGAAATCGCGATGACTGCTCGATGAAGCCGATCAGAACGTCGCCGATTTCGTGCGGAAAGCTCCCCGCCCCGATCGCCGTAAAACACAGCACCTGAAAACCGTGCGCCAGCATGCCGCGCAGCCCATGCGCGCGGCAGAACTCGATGTCGTAGTGGATCGGATGATTGTCGCCGGACACCACCTGGAAGGCCGCGAACTGCGCCTCGGTCACGGTGCGGCTCGGAAGCCGATAGACCTCGCCGATTTTGAGATCATGAAACGTGCGGCGTGCCGTTGCGTTAAACGACTTCGGATCGAATTCCCGCGCGCTGCCTAGCTCCACGCCTCCCACCCCGCTTGCGTTTGCGTTCGTGATCGTTAATGGCATTTTACCTTGCGCGATCAGACGGCGGGAATAGCGTTCGTCATAATAAGAGGCCGCGTTCGCGGAGACCTGCCATGCATCCCGTTCTCCGGCTTTCGGAAGACTTCCTCACTGACCGGGGCGCGGTCAGCTTTCCGGCGCTTCCGCGCATGTTCTTCATGGTGCGCGGCGCCGCGATGTTCGGGACGCGCTCGCTTGGACCGGGCGAGGCTTGGTATGGCGAGGATGCCGTCACGGTGCGGGCAGCCGAGTCCGGCGCGACGATCTGGCGCTGGGATCTTTCGCTGGGCGCGCCCGCGCCATGGCGCAATGGTCCGGGCGTGATCACGCGCGAGAAACTGTCGGTGCCGCTCGAAAACCTGCCCGCCGGTGATCTGTTGTGGCGCGGCGACAGCGTGGCGTTTCCGCCCGGCGGCGTCGCCTATCTGCATCGTCATCAGGGGCCGGGAATCCGCTGCGTGATCGAGGGCCAGCTGCGCGTCGACACCAACGGCCATTCGCAGTCGCATAAAGTCGGCCGCGCCTGGTTCGAAGCCGGCCCCGACCCGGTGTTCGCGCAGGCTGGCGACAAGCCGACGCGCTTCATCCGCGTCATGATCCTGCCGCGTTCGCTGATCGGCAAAAGCTCGATCCAGTACGTCAACGACGAGGACAAAGATCGACCGAAATCGCAGCAATACCGGGTGTTCGTCGATGCGCCGCTCAACTTCGCCGGTCCATGACCCCGGACACGAACCCGAATGAGGTTGTCCCGGCTACTGCGCTGAGCCCGGTTCCCCGGGAGCGCTCGCATGCAGCGCCAGCGCATGCACGCCGTTCTCGAGCTCGCGCGCCAGCGCCGCATTGATCATGCGGTGGCGGTCGATTCGGCCCTTCCCCCGGAAGGCCTCCGACACAATATAAACCCTGAAATGCGTCTCGCCGCCGGGCCTGTGGCCGGCATGCCCCTCATGCTTATGGGACTCGTCCTCGACCCGCAGGCTTTGCGGTTTGAAAGCCTCGGTCAACTTCTCTGTGATGGTATCACGGGTGCTCATCTTGCTGGCTTAGCCGTGGTTCTGGCAGCGGGTCAATCGCCCGGAACCAAACGAGGCCACGAGCGTGTCATTCTATTTTGTCAAGCTTGCGGGCGCGCCCTTTGCGTTTGCATAATGGTTGGTCATGAAACTCGACTCGCCTCTCTTTAACCGCATCCGGGTCAAACCCGAGGAAGACCGCACGCCGCGTCCGAACGCGCCGGTGTGCCAATGGTCAGGCTGTGTGCATGAAGCCACGCACCGGGCGCCCAAGGGCCGCAACCGTGAGCGTGAATACTGGCGTTTCTGCCTTGAGCACGTGCGCGATTACAACCATTCCTACAATTATTTCTCCGGAATGAGCGACGACGCGGTGCTGGCCTACCAGAAAGATGCCGTAACCGGACACCGGCCGACCTGGAAGATGGGCTTCAACGGCAATGGGGCCGAGCGGATGTTCGGCCGCGAGCAGGGACCCGAGGATCCGTTCGACGTGATCCGTGAATTTGGTCCGGGCGGGAGACCGCGCGCCGAGCGTCCCGCGCCGGAGGCCCGCGTGGTGCGCAACGCCGAGCGCAAGGCGTTCGACACGCTCGGGCTGGAAATCGATGCCGCCGCAGTCGAGATCAAGGCGCGCTTCAAGGAACTGGTGAAGCGCCATCATCCGGACGTGAATGGCGGCGACCGCTCGCTGGAAGACCGCCTGCGCGAAATCATCCAGGCCTATAATTATTTGAAGTCGGCAAAATTCTGCTGAAGGCCGCGGCCGTCGCCGGCCTGATATTCGCGGCCTGAAAATCGGGCCGGCGGCGCCGCCCGTGGTGCTCAAGTCCATGAAAAATTGTGATATTTGCCATCTGCCACAACGGCTATCGCACCATATCGGCTTTCTGGTAGCTTGGCGGCGAATATCCGATCCGCACTGATTGAGAAATCGCGCCTCGGACTGTCCGAGGCCACGGAGGAACAATGGCTGCCGCAGCGCAAGAAGTCACCGGTTTGCCCGACATGAAGGTGTCGGTCCGGCAGGTGTTCGGTATCGACAGCGACATGGAAGTGCCAGCCTATTCGGAGCCGGACGATCACGTCCCCGATGTCGATCAGGATTACCGCTTCGATCGTGCGACGACGCTCGCGATCCTGGCCGGGTTTGCGCACAATCGCCGCGTCATCGTTTCGGGCTATCACGGCACCGGCAAGTCGACGCACATCGAGCAGGTGTCGGCGCGGCTCAACTGGCCGATGGTGCGCGTCAACCTCGACAGCCACATCAGCCGCGTCGACCTGATCGGCAAGGATGCCATCGTCATCAAGGACGGCATGCAGATCACGGAATTCCGCGACGGAATCTTGCCCTGGTCCTACCAGAGCAATGTCGCGCTCTGCTTCGACGAGTACGACGCCGGCCGCCCGGACGTGATGTTCGTGATCCAGCGCGTGCTGGAGTCATCCGGCCGCCTGACGCTGCTCGACCAGAGCCGCGTGATCCGCCCGCACCCGGCGTTCCGTCTGTTTGCGACCGCGAACACGATCGGGCTCGGCGACACCACCGGCCTCTATCACGGCACGCAGCAGATCAACCAGGCCCAGATGGACCGCTGGTCGATCGTGACCACGCTCAACTATCTGCCGCACGACAACGAGGTCGAGATCGTGCTCGCCAAGGCGAAGCACTATCGCACCCCGGAGGGCCGCGAGATCGTCAACAAGATGGTGCGCGTCGCCGATCTGACGCGCAACGCCTTCATGAACGGCGATATCTCCACCGTGATGAGCCCGCGCACCGTGATCACCTGGGCCGAGAACGCCGATATCTTCAAGGATGTCGGCTTCGCGTTCCGCGTGACCTTCCTCAACAAGTGCGACGAGATGGAACGCTCGATCGTGGCCGAGTTCTACCAGCGCTGCTTCGGCGTCGAGCTGCCGGAAAGCTCGGTGAACGTGGCGCTGAGCTGAGGGCTGGTACGATGGAGGTCCGGGTCGAGACGACCTATGGAGCGACGAAGAAATTCATCGCGGCCGGCCTTGAGGGCTTCAATCGCCAGCATATGACCTGTAGTCCGCCGAAATCGTTTGCCGTTACGGTGAGAGAAAATGGCACTGTGCGCGGTGGTCTGATGGCCGAGGGTATTGGTGAGTGGATTGTTGTCAGCCTTTTGTGGGTGGAAGACAAATTCCGTCGGCGTGGATACGCAGCCTCCTTGCTTCAGAAGGCACAAGCGGAAGCGAAGGACAGGGGCGCGAAGGGCGTTCTGGTTGACACCTTCTCCTTCCAGGCGCCGGCCTTTTACAAGAAGCATGGCTATTCGGTTTACGGGCAGGTCGACGACTTTCCTGAAGCTGGAATGGTTTGGTATCGTTTCAAAAAGACGCTTTGATCGACGGGCGCCGCTTGACGACATAACTGGATATCTTCCGTCGGCGCTGGTTCATCGCTCACAAAACCCGAGGACAGCCGGTCTATGACACCGCCTCCCGCCACGAACAGCAAACCCCGCTCAGGATCGAAGGAGTCGCCGGCCGAGCCGTTCAAGCGCGCGGTGTCGGGCTGCATGCGCGCGCTCGCGCGCCAGCCCGAGCTTGAGGTCACCTTCGCGGCCGAACGTCCCGGGATCGCGGGCGGCAAGGCGCGCCTGCCCGAGCCGCCGCGCAAGCTCAACGCGCAGGACGTCGCGATCGTGCGCGGTCACGCCGACTCGATGGCGCTCAAGCTTGCCTGTCACGACCCGGTGGTGCACCGGCGCCGCATGCCGGGCGGCCAGCAGGCGCGCGCGGTGTTCGAGGCGGTGGAGCAGGCGCGGGTCGAGGCGATCGGGGCGCGGCGCATGCAAGGCGTGGCGCAGAATCTGTCCGCCATGCTCGACGACAAGTTTCATCGCGGCAAGTTCGACGCCATCACGGACCGCGCCGACGCGCCGGTCGAGGATGCGGTCGCCATGATGGTGCGCGAGCGCCTCACCGGGTTGGCGCCGCCGCCCGCCGCGCGCAAGCTCGTCGACCTGTGGCGGCCGTTCATCGAGGAGCGCGCCGGCGCCGATCTCGATCGCCTGGAGCAGATGGTCGAGAACCAGCGCCGCTTCGGCGATGTCGTGCTCGATCTGCTCGACTCGCTGGAAATGGGCGACGAGCGCTCGCGCGATTCGGAAGAGAACGAGGACGAGCAGGGCGAGAACGAGGATAGCCAGAACCAGGGCGAGGACGGCGAAAGCAAGGAATCCGAGGACGCGCAGGGCATGTCGCAGGAGGAGATGGAAGTCTCCGCCGAGGAACTGCCCGATGGCGCCAGCGAGGCGTTGGACGCGCCCTCCGCCGACATGCCGGAAGACGCCGACATGGGCGACTCGGAGGCCTCGAACGAGCCGTGGCGTCCGCGTCAGCATGGCGCCAACGAGCCGCGCGGGCCGGACTACAAGCCGTTCATCGCCAAGTTCGACGAGACCATCGCGGCCGAGGATTTGTGCGAGCCCGAAGAGCTGGATCGCCTCAGAGGGTATCTCGACAAGCAGCTCTCGCATCTGCAGGGCGTGGT
>JBBWZU010000501.1:0-17575 GCA_039649225.1 Hyphomicrobiales bacterium
TGCGCCGTTCGATTTCCTGCTCGATCTCGCGCCACACAGCTACACCACGCTGCTTGAGAGCCTTGAGCCGGATGCGGCGCGCTTTCTCGGCTTCTTCGGCTTCGCGGCGCCGTTCGGCCTCGCGACGCTTGGCATGGCTAAGTTCACGCTCTTCCGCGATCTCCCCTGCCCGCATGCGCAATGCCCCGACGGTGCGGTGTGTCGCAGGTGTTGAGGACTTCTTGCGAAGCTTGTTCCTGAGCTCAACGGCCACATGGGCGTCGCCGTCGACGACGCGTAGCAGCAAGTCGATCTTCTCGCCCTCGGGTATGGTTGCCAGAGTTTTGCGCAGATCATCTTTGGATATCGTCGCTTCATCTGCGCCGCGCTCGGCGGCCGCCTGCACCAGATCGGAATCGATGCAGAAAAACTCCGCGAAACCCTCGAGCGCGCCAGTCAGGGGGCCAATGCCGGGCAGCGGCTCGACTTCGTCGTCGGAGACCAGATCATACTGCACCGCCGTCAGCCACAACAGATAGAACAGCCTGAAATCGCCCGACAGCACATCGGCGCGCAAAGGCGCGAGCGCCGCAAGCCAGCCGGAACCATCGTCCCAGGAATCATCGTCAGGCTCGACCTCATCAGGGCAAATATCGATGATCATGTTGTCGCCGGAGGTCCAGACTTTGACCCAGTCGACCTCGCGCAGAAAAGGATCGATATCCGTAAGATTCAGAAAGCGCTTGGGCAGCCGTATCATCAGCCGCCGCGAAGCGAAATTCGCGAGATAGAGATGCAGATCGAACCAACGCTCCATGAACTTGCGCGGATCGCCCTTGAGATCGCCCCACTCGTAATGATTGGTGAAGCTGGTCGCGGTGATCCGCGCCCGTGATGAAATCGACCGCAACGCCTCCTGCGCATCTCGGTCGAGAGGCCGATCGATCGCCTGAAATTCGTAGTACTGATATTCGCTCATACGCGGGGCCGCTCCTTCGATGTTCGGAACATAGAGAATGCCATTGCGGGTTTCGAGCACAACATTGAAACCCATGTGGGCAACACCACCAGCGCTTTCAAATCGAGATCGCGACCGGCCTGGAACCTTGAGGAAACCTTCTTGAGCAATCCGCTTTCATTTCGCCTGGCGCGACGGCCCGAACGGGCGCGGTTGGAAGCCTTGCAGATGCGCGCATCCTTGAACAACCCCGGCGACCGCGCGGCCTTGCTCGCAAACCCCGATGCGATCACCCTCCCCGATCAACAGATAGAGGCCGGCCAAGTGGTGGTCGCGGAATTGGACGGCCGTATCGTCGGCTTTGCGTCGGTCCTGCCCCGGGCGGACGGAGACAGCGAGCTGGATGCTCTGTTCGTCGAGCCCGACAAATGGCGCAACGGGATCGGCGGCGCTCTCATTGCGCAATGCATCGCGATGGCGCGCGCGCAGGACAGTACGATCCTTCACGTCATCGGCAATCCGCATGCCGCTGCATTCTATTCGGCTTGCGGATTCGAGCAGTCTGGCACCCATCCAACGCGTTTCGGCGTCGGCTTGCTGTTTCAGAAGAAATTTGATTGACGCTTCGCCGGCCTCGCCGGGAGGGCCGGCGCAGCAGGGCGCCGCCTATGGCCAGCGGCGCACGCAGGCCTTGTAGTCCCGATAGGTGTCGCCGAACCGCCGTTCCAAATACGCCTCCTCGCGCGCGACGACACCGTAGCGGATCGTGATGACCAGAGGCAGCGTGAGGACGAAGACCCACGGACTTCGCACAGCCGCGCCGATGCCGCCGTAGACGAGAAACATGCCGAGATAGATGGGATTGCGCGTCCGACCGTGAATGCCGCTCGTCACCAGCGCGCGGGTGGGCTCGTTCGTGGGTACCGGCGTCGACGCGCGGGAGAAGTCGCGGATTCCTGCCGCGAAAAGCGCAAGACCGATGAGGACCAGGGAGCCGGCGATGATCCAGTGGGCCGACGGACGCCTGCGCTGACAGAGCAATTTAAGATGCAGCCGCATCGCCGACGAGGGCCGGAGCAGCCTTGGACTGCGGACGTAGCAGAAAATAGAATGCCACGATGTGCGTGATCATCAGCAAGGGTACATAGATGATCGGGATCGCGTAGGTGGCGCCCAGCCACTCCGCGTGCGCCGGAAGGTCGACCTGGATGGCGTGATAATAGTCGACGATGAGGTCGACCGTCCCCATGAGATTGAAGGCGACGACGAACAGCCAGAACAGCGGGCGTATCCTTACCGTCAGAAGCGCCAGCATGGCCAGCACCCCGGTTGCGAAGTCGCCGTAGGCGGCGAACACCGCAAAGCCGGCGGGCAGGTCGGGACTGACGATGCCCGGAAGGATGAAGACGAGCCCGAAGAAGCGGAAGCTGTGCAGGGTCGCGATGGCGCGCTGCGCTGCGACCCGGTCCATCGACGTGAGCCAAGGCCAGACGTACGCGCTAAAGCAAAGCAGCCACGCGACATAGCCTGAAACGAGATGGATCTGGAACAGGGTTTCGGTGGACATTTGGCCTCCTATCGGCTGCACGTCCGATGTACGACTGCTTCCTGCGTGCGACTATTCGCGATAATGTCGATGGGGTATGAAGCAGAACTTCACAGTCAGGAAAGGCGCGCTCGACGGCGTGGAGGCGTTCCTGAGCGTCGCGCAGCACCGCAGCTTTCGCCGAGCGGCCGCGGACCTCGGCGTGACTCCGTCGGCGATCAGCCAGGCGGTCCGCACCCTCGAGGCGCGTGTCGGCGCAGCGCTCTTCATGCGCACAACGCGCAGTGTCGGCCTGACCGAAGCCGGCGCGCGATTCCTCTCGCGCGCAAAGCCCGCCTTCGAGGAGTTGATCGCCGCAAGCGAGGTTGCGCGCGATCTTGGACGGCGACCGACCGGGCTGCTGCGCCTCACCGTGCCGCGCGCCGTGGTGCCGATCCTGCTGCAGCCGCTGATCGCATCCTTCTGCCAGGCCTATCCCGAGGTCGAGGTGGAGATCGCGGCAAGCAAAGAACTGGTCGACCTTGCGGCCGAAGGCTTTGACGCCGGCATCCGGCTCGGCCAGTTCATCGCCGCCGACATGGTCGCGGTGCGGCTGACGCCGCCGTTCCCGTTCGTGGTCGTCGGCAGCCCCGAATATCTACGCCAAAGAAAACGACCGGAGCGCATCGACGATCTGCGCGCGCATGCCTGCCTGCGTATGCGCCGCTCGAACGGGTCGATCGCGCCCTGGTCCTTTGCCGATGGCAACAAGACAGTCGAGGCGATCGTCTCGGGACCGCTGATCGTCAATGACTTTCCCACCATGCTTGGCGCGGCCATTGAAGGCATGGGCCTTGCGCAACTGCCTGGACCGGTCGCTGCTGGACCGACGAAAGCTGGAAAACTCGTACACGTCCTGAAGCCATTCGCCCCGATGGCGCCGGGCGTGTTTCTCTACTATCCGGGTCACAATCAAATGATGCCGAAGCTGCGAGCCTTCATCGATCACGTGAAGAGCCGCTCGGGCGCTACCAACAAAACCCGAAGTCGCAGTGATGACAGGCGAACACGCGGCGTGAAAATGCATCGCGATCAGGACACATTATAGCCAGGGGTGAGCACGTTGTTCGGGTCGCACCGCCGCTTCGCCTCGCGCAAGAGCGGCCACTTCGACCCGAAGTGATCTTTCCAATTGTCGTGCGACATGGGAAATGCGCCGACCGGATATTGGACCCCGCCCGCGTTTGCGAATGCGATCATGAAGCGCACGGCTTTGCGCGACCATCCGCTCCATCTCTGTCACATCGTTCGATGCCGGGATGCGGATGAGATTGAACGGGAAGACGGCGCTTTCGTCCGACAACCGGACCAGCGGAGCGCGAAACGCACGTGCGAGCATCGGATAATAGGCAATCTGTCCGAATGGCCCGATGTGCGCGCTGGTCGATCCTCGGCGGCACGAGCGCGATCCGATAGCCCTCATCGTCTCGAATTCGGTATGATGTATCCCTCAATCAATGAATTGTCTCGAATCCGTCCAGAGATAGATGCGTGATCGAAGCGCGGCCCCGTTGAGCTGTTCGCAACCCGATCCGCAGGACGCGCCGCCTTCGGCCTCGATCCGGTATGGCCGACATTTCTGAGGGAAGCTTGTTTGCCGCGCAGGCAGGTGAAAGCTCACTGCGCAACGCTATCCAACTCGGTTATCGGCGACCGTTGCGGCCGATGGACAGGCATTGAGAGACGCTTGAGCTGCTGGCGCCGAAGATACCATCCAGACCCCCGCAGCGACACAGATAACCCCGGCGGCCCGCGCGATCCACCGTCCCCATGGCATAAGCTTCTCCAGAAGCACAAGCAGCGCCAGCAGCGCGATCCAGAGCACGTTCATCACGCCGACCACGAACAGGAGCGCCATCAGGACCCAGCAGCAGCCGACGCAATAGGCTCCGTGGCGCAGCCCCAGCCCCAGGCATCCCGGCACATCGCCGCGAAAGCCGCCGTGGCGCATCAGGAATCCGAATGGCGACTGGCACTGGGCGAGGCAAACATCCTTGAGCGGCGTCCACTGGTAGACGCCCGCCGCGATCAGCACGGCCGCTCCGAGCGTGTTGCTGGCGCTTGCCATGCGGGGATCAAGCAGGGCCTCGCGTTCCAGCACCCATTGGACCAGCGTGGCCGCAAGCGAAAAGCCGATCCAGGCCAGGAAGTAGCCGGCCGCGAACCAGCCGGTCGCGGCGAGCGGCTTGCCCGCGATCTTCCCCTGCCGGCCGACGCGGGCGTACATGAGGATCATCGGCGCCGCCGAGGGCGCCATCATGCCGACCATCATCACCGCCCACATGGCGAACACGAAGGCGAACTCGACGGCGCTCCATGGTGCGGCGGACGGTGCCATGAGTCCGGCGCCGGCGGGGACCATGCGGAACCCGCTCATGTCCATGCCGCCCATGTCCATGTCGGCGGCGAGCCAGAGCACATAGGCCGACGCAAGCGCAACGATCGCCCCGAGGGCGCCCGCAACGATGAGGCGATCCCGCCGCAGCACCGTTTCCAGGGTGCCGTCGGTCATCTGCCGCGAGTCGCACCGGCCCGGCCGACGGACCGTGTCGCGATATGCTTCACGACTCGCCGCACTAGTTCGACCAGCGGATGGACGCGTAGAGGCCGTTCTTGCCGAAATTATCCCAGCGCATGCCGTGATCGTTGTACGTGCTGCCGGCAGCTCCGACGGCCATCACCATCTTGTCGGGACTGACCGGATGGCCGATGTTCGCCCACATCTCCCCGCTGGGATGCATCGTCGGCAGCGGATCGACGGACATGTGCAGAATGCCCGGGATTTCCGCGGAGCGCGTCTTGCCGTCGATCCGGAATGTCATCGGGACCTTGCTCACACCCAGGTTCGTGCTGATCAGCGGAGTGAACGCCGCCATGGGTCCGCCGGCAGCGCCGGTAAAGATCGCACCCAGGGCCTCGGTCTGCTTGTCGTCGGCGCGCTGATCGATATAGGCGGCCACCGACCAATTTCCCTCTGCCATCACCCCAGGCGCGTGGAGCATGATCGCCACATTGAGGTCGTCGAGCGCAAGGTCGCCATAGCGGCCGCTGTCGATGTGGAAGAGCAGCGGCACGTTGCAGAAGCCCTCGGTCGGTTGCGCGGTCAGAGGGGCGGCTGCCGATACGAGGCACGGACACAAGACGCTGCAGCTGCAATTCTCGAAATAGTCACCGGAAAGGTGCCATTGGACCTGGTCCGCCATTGCTCTCTCCTGCTGGTCCGAAACCGGCCGGTTGCTTTCGGCTGAGGTATGCAGGCGGAGATGGTACATGGTTCGGGGAAGTGCCGGAAGCCGATTTCCCCGGTGCTCCATTGATTGATCCGTGGAGGAGTGTCTCCGCTCCGCATGCCGGCGAAGGCTCGCAGAAAGCCAAGTCAGTACTTGAATCCCTCTGGCACGTTATGATTCCAATAGCCTTCCTCGACCAATTCTTGGATGCGCCACCCTGAGGACGTGCGCGCCAACTGGTGGCGATACCAAAGCCCTTGGAAGAAAACTTGCTTTCTGTTCTCTCCCAGATCAACCACCATCGGGCATGAACAGTGGACACGCGACTTCGCCTGGTCCCCTCGGATATCAAGAAGGACCGTGGATAGCGCATGTTGTGAAATCAGAACCTTCGAAAGCGCGCGCTTCATAAAAGCGATGTGCTCTTCGACTCCACTTCTGATCCCGCCTGTTACCGTGTCGTCAAGGATCGCATCTGGCGTAAAGACGTTGCGGTAGGCGTCCCAGTCGCGGTCGTCCACCGCATAGCAGTAGCGGACGAGCAGGTCCTGGATCTCCATGCGATCCGATATCTCATGCACGGAAAGGGTCATGTCATTGGCTCCTTGGTTCGAAGAGATCGAGCCGGCTGGCGCGGCGCCGGACGCATTGGCTGGAACGAGCGTAGCTCCTGCCATGAGCCCCAGAACGGCATTCCCGGTTCGTCGCACGAATTCACGTCGGGCTGGCAAGGGTGACGATCTTGATCATCGATACCCGATGGCCGGTGACTGGACCGACGAACATAATGACGCGATCGTCGCGAACGATTGCCGTGGCCGCGTCTCACGCCGGCACCGGCGCGGGCTCGTCCTTCGCCTTGGCGAACGGTCTGAAGCAGGTCGCCATCAGGAATGCGCAGAGACCGAGCGCCCAGGAGCCGATGTAGAGCCAGGCGTAGCTCGCAAAGGCGTCGTAGATCAGACCGCCGGCGAGCGGTCCTGTCGCCATGCCGAGGCTGCCGGCCATGGCCGTTCCGCCGATCACCGTGCCCATCATCCGCAACGGAAAATTTTCGCGCGCCAGCACGGCGTAGAGCGGCATGGTGCCGGCATAGATGAAGCCGAACAGCGCGGCCGCCGCGTAGAATGCCGCAAGCTCGCGCACGAAGACGTAAGCCAGCGCGCCGAAGGCCTGCGCGAGCAGGCCCGCGACCAGCACGCGCTTGGCGCCAAAGCGATCGCCGAGCAGGCCGAAGGCGATCCGGCCGCCCAACCCGGCCAGTCCCTCGACGCTGTAGATCGTGACCGCCGCGATCAAAGGAATGCCGCAGCTGACGGCATAGCTCACGGTGTGGATGATCGGACCGGAATGCGTGGCGCAGCAGAAGAAGTTGGTCGCGAGCAGGATGACGAATTGCGGCGAGCGCAGCGCCTCTCCCATGGACATCTCGGCTGGCGGTGCGTCACCCTCGACTGATAGGCCAGGCGCGCTGTCGGGCGCCGGCGCGCGCCGGACCAGGAGCGAGACCGGAATCATAATGGCACCGACCACCAGCGCCACGATCTGCATCGAGGTCCGCCAGTCATGGTTCGAGACCAGCCAGGCAGCGAGCGGCGACATCGTCATCGGCGCCATTCCCATCCCGGCCGACACCAGCGAGACGGCAAGGCCGCGATGGGTGTCGAACCATCCGGTCACGGTGGCCATCATCGGCGCAAAGATCGCGGCGGTTGACGCGCCGACCAGCACGCCGAAGACGAATTGAAACGCAACGAGCGATGTCGCCCGGCTGGCAAGCAGAAGGCTCGCCGCCAGCACGACCGACCCGGTGAGCACCACCGGCAGCGGCCCGAACCGGTCAGTTAAGGTGCCCCAGACCATGCTGGTGAACGCCATCGCGAGAAAACCGATCGTCATGGCGCTCGACACGCCCGTGACCGACCACCCGGTATCCAGCGCAATCGGCTGCAGAAATACCGGCAGCGAGAACATGCCGCCGATTGCGACGCAGCCCAGCAGGCCGCCTGCCGCGACGATGACCCAACGATAGCGGGAACTGGTCATTCAGGATCTCCCAAACAAAACAGGTGTCTCTGGCTGGAAGACGAATGGAAGGCGCCGGAACCGACACGGCAATGAGCGCGTGTCGCAACTTTTCTTGCGCGTTGTTCCACTTTATCCGTCGGATGGACAGGGCAACGATGTACGCCGCAGGCGGAGGGCCGCAGGTCCGGCGACAGAACGGCGTCAACGCGTTACGGGCGACTTCAGCGGACCTTTCGAGATCGACGCGCCACGGCGCGGCGGAATACGCTGCGCTATTCCCCCATACGCGCGCTGGCAAAATATCGTCTACGCTAGGCGGGTCGCTGATCACTCGGAAGACTGCCCATGCCCAAGATCGACATCGCCGCAGTGCCGGAACGCAAGGGCACCGGCTATCCGCCGCAATTCAACACACCTTGTGCCGAACGCGTACGGCAGCGGCTGGGCAATGCCGGCGGGCTTGCGGATTTCGGCGTCAATCTCATGCGCCTGCCGCCGGGCAATTGGTCGAGCCAGCGCCACTGGCATTCGCATGAAGACGAATTCGTCTACGTGCTCGAAGGCGAACTGACGCTGATCGAAGATGGCGGCGAGACGGTGCTGCGGGCCGGCGACTGCGCGGCCTTTCCGAAAGGCTCGGGCAACGGCCATCACATGATCAACAGATCGGGCGCGATGGCGGTTTATCTCGAGGCCGGCTCGCGCCACCCCGCCGACATGACCACCTGCTCTGACATCGACATGATGAGCTCCAACGCCGATGGCCGGTCCGTGCACAAGGATGGCACGCCCTATCCCGAGCCATAGCGTCGCGGAATCACCAATAGGCCGAACCTGACCGGATTGAAGATATCCGTGATGCCCATGGGCAACCATACCGCTGAACTGCGCGTTGATGATGATCACGTCCCATCAAACGCATCCGGAACCTCAGCAGAGAATTGGCCATGGCGGACCAAGATCTGACAAAGCGCCGGCTGCAGGAATCCGTAGATGCAGTGCTGGACAAGGCGATCGGGGAAAAGCGGATTGTCGGCGCCGTCGTTTTGGCGTCGCTTGCCGGACGTCGTATCTATCAGCGAGCAGCTGGGTTCGCCGATCGCGAGGCGCGCACGCCGGTCCATCTCAATACGGTTTTTCGCTGGTCGTCACTCACGAAGACCGTGGTGGCCACCGCAGCGCTGGCGCTGGTGGAGCGGGGACTGATCTCTCTTGACGATCCGGTCACACGGTTCCTCCCCGGCTTCCGACCCTCGCTGCCAAACGGCGAAACGCCGATTGTTACTGTGCGCCATCTGATCACCCATACGGCGCGCCGGAATGCTTGGGCCGTTTCCGGACGCTCTGCGCAACGCGATTTATGCGTCGATCGACGCCGATCGTTTCGCCTCACGAGAAATGGTTCACATCTACGCCACGCAATATGAGATTGCCCTGCCGGCGGCCGACAGGCTCAGTTGCGGCCGGGCTTTTCGCGCGTCCGGTCATGGACTTCCGTGACCACCGGCGTCAGACCCTCATTGCAAATCAGCCATCTCGTACAGCGGCCGGATTTCGATCTCGCTCGGTCCCGGCATGGGATTGGGGCAGCGCTTTACCCAGGCGACCGCCTCGTCCATGTCCTTGACGTCCCAGAGCCAGAAGCCGGCGACCAGCTCGCGGGTTCCGGCGAAAGGCCCGTCGATGACCGTACGGCCGGGACCATCGAACGCAATACGCTTGCCGTGCGAGGAGGGCTTGAGGCCGTCGACCATAAGCAGGATGCCGGCATTGCGCAGCTCATCATTGAATTTGCCCATCGCCTCCATCATCTCCATCGTCTCGGTCGTGGGGAGGAAGCCCTTTTCGCTGTCCTCGGTCGCCTTCACGAGCACCATCACACGCATTGTCTGTCTCCTGTTCGAGCCGGCCTCATCGGCCTGGTATCGGAACGACGAACGGGGTTTTCGGAGGCCGACATCGTCCTGCGAAATTTTTTTCGACGCTTGAGGCGCAGGGCGCGAATGGCCGCTTCCAGGTCAGAGATCGCGATGGCGCGATGACCAAGATCGGCCGCAAAGCGGAGCCAGCCAATTCGCACGCTACTTCTTGCGTTGCGGGTAGATCGTTTCGCCGCGTTTGAGCATCCCGACGAAGGCCTCGATCTTCTTCTTCCGCCCGGCTTCGGTCTTCATGTTGTGGCTGCGGAAAGCCAGTGCGAAGCGGTTCTGCTCGCTCAAGTTCGCCAGCATGGCCTTGGCGCTCGGCTCGGCGTCAATGGCGGCCTGGAGATCGGCGGGGATCTTCATATCCTTGCCGCTGCCATAGGCGCGGTCCCAGCGTCCATCGGCTTTGGCGGTTTCGACATGCCCGAGCCCGTGCTCGGTCATCTTGCCTTCCTTGATCAGCCGCGCGACGTTGTCGACGTTGATCCGGCTCCAGACGCTCTTCCTGCCGCGCGGCGAATAGCGCTGCAGGAAGCTCTGTTTATCAAGGCCCTTGCGCAGGCCGTCGATCCAGCCCCAGCAGAGCACGACATCGATGGCCTCTTTGGGCGTGATCGATTTGAGGCCGGAATCCAACTTGTGGATCTTGATCCAGACTTCGTCGTTCTTGTCGTGATGCCTGGCGAGCCATTTGTAAAAGCTCGCAGCGTCCTTGAACGCGCGAACCTTTTCGGGGTCGATCTTGACGGGCGCCATTCGCTTGTCTGCTTCCTAGAAACTTTCCTCGGCGCCGTTAGGACCCTCGCCTCACTCCCATTCGATTCTTTTAAGCCATGGTAACCTGCTGATTTAGGAGCGCAAATTTTTCTGCGCCCGACGAAGAACCGTCTCGCCAGTCCGTCAGAAAATTGCGCTCTTGATTTCAAACACGATTTTTGACGATACGCGATCTGCTCGGTTTCAGCGACTATCGACATCAATTGGTCGATTTTTCGCTTCTCAGGCACACGCACATTCGGCATAGCGCCTGATAAAAGACCGTCAGCAGTAAAGCGCATGGGCGAGAGAGACCGCTTCGCGACGGCCTCTCCCACTTCCACTCCGCGGTTATCGGCAGTCGTCAGCCGTTTTGAATAGCGGCCACGGCCTTGCGGATTACGTTGATAACAACGTTCGGGTGCGAAAGCATGGGAACATGGCTGCTCGCCACCTCGGTGACGGTCGCTCCCATGCGCTCGGAAACCCAGCGCTGCAAATCGGGATGCACAGTGTGGTCTTGCGTAGCCAGAACGTACCAGCTCGGCTTCGACTTCCACGCGATGTTGTCGGCGCTGAGCTTCTGTTGGTGGAACAGATCGAAGACAGGAGCATAATGGGTGGCCCACACGAGCTTCTGGTCTTCCTCGGAGAGGTCTCCGGCAAAGAACTCGGTGCCATTCGGAAGCATCCATGCGCGTCCATCCGCGACCTCGACGCGAGTGAAAATATCCGATGGATACTTGTCGAGCTGGTTCTGTACGGTCTCGCCCGCATCGGGGGCGACCGCTGCGATATAGACGAGGCCCGCCACACGCTTATCGACTCCCGCGGCCGTGATGGTGGCTCCGCCATAGGAATGACCGACGAGGAGGACGGGGCTGCCGACGCGGTTGAGCGTGCGCTTCACCGTCGCCACGTCCTCTTCGAACGAGTCCAGGCCATATTGAACCGCGATCACCTCGTGCCCGTCGGCCTGCAAGGCCGGGATCACCTTGCTGAAGCACGAGCCATCAGCCCAGATGCCGTGGCAGAAAACGATGGTTGGTTTGGCTGGCGTAGACACATTGCACTCCTTGATTGTACCCAATGAAACTGAAAATCTAATTCTGGCTATCCGCTCGGCCCTTGCTCGATTGGGTCGGCGACGACCGCCCCGGCGCCAGGCGGTGGAAGGCAAAGCGCCCCCGGTTCCCTGCGCTCGTTACAATTATTCGATCATCGATCGCCGAATAGATGGTAGCCCTTCCGTTCTTTCGAGAATGGATGTCCCGAATGGCGACGATTCTGGAAAAGACGGCGGGTCTGCTCGCCTTCGTGCGGACCGTTGATGCTGGGTCTTTCGCTGGCGCAGCTCGGCTGATCGGCGCCAGCCCTTCGGCGGTATCGAAAAGCGTCGCGCGCCTGGAACAACGTCTTGGCGTGCGCCTTCTGCAGCGGTCGACGCGCACGCTCAGCCCGACTTCCGAAGGCGCCGCGTACTATGAGCAGGTGGCCGCCCATCTGCGTGCCATCGAGGAAGCCGAGGACATCGTGCAGGTGCCGGGTAACGTGCGCGGCGTGCTCCGGATCACCGTGCCAACGACGTTTGGCCGCCCCCTGATCTCGGCATGGGCCGGCTCGTTCCTGGATCGCCATCCAGACATCAAGCTCGACCTCAGTGTCACGGACCGCCGTATCGATCTGATCCGCGAAGGCTTCGACATCGCGGTGCGGATCGGAGAACTGGAAGATACGACTTTGATCGGCCGCTCGTTGGGTGTCCTGCACTATGTCCTGGGCGCATCGCCAAAGTACCTGCAGCGACGGGGCATCCCGCAGGCGGTCGATGATCTCAAGCGGCACGCCTGCCTTCGCCACCTGCTCGGGGGCCGGCCGCAACCATTCACTTTTGCCGACGGCACGCGGATCGTACCCGATGGTCCTTTCGATTCGGACGATGCTCAGTCGTTGATCGAGGCGGCCGTAAGGGGGGTCGGCATCACCCAGTTCATGCGCCTCGCGATCGAGGATGATCTTGCCGCCAGCCGCTTAAACATAGTGCTGCCAGAGATACCGATGTTCACAACGCCGGTCCACGTCCTACATCCGTTCGGACGCCAACTCCCGCTGCGAGTACGCCTGTTCATTGATTTTCTAGTCGAGGCGCTCGGTGTCGACGGCAATTCGAACTTGGGATCGCAGAGCTGATAGATTCATTATGGGCAACCCTCGAACGACTATCAGCGTCACGCCAACTTGCAACAACGGAGGTGCAGCATGGAGATGGCGTATCAAGAGCGGTGGCAGGCTGAGATTGCCGAGCTGCAAAGGATCTTGTCTGGGTTCGACTTAAGAGAGGAGTGCAAGTGGGGAAAGCCCTGCTACACAATGGATGGAAAAAACGTCGTCATCATTCAGGGCTTCAAAGAATATTGCGCGTTGGGCTTCTTTCAGGGTGCGCTGCTGAAGGACCCGAAGAAGCTGCTGGTGCAGCTCGGGCAGGTTCAGGCAGCGCGGGTGATGAAGTTCACCAGCGCCAAGGAGATTGCGACGAAGGCGGCCACCATCAAGGCCTACGTGCGCGAGGCCGTGGCGGCCGAGAAGGCCGGTTTGAAGGTCCAGACGAAGCCCCCAGAGTTTCCCGTGCCCGAGGAGTTGAAGGAGAAGTTCCGCAACGATCCGCGGTTCAAGCGCGCGTTCGAGGCGCTGACGCCGGGTCGGCAAAGGGGATACCTGTTTCACTTCGCCGGCGCGAAGCAGTCTGGGACGCGGACCGCGCGGATCGAGAAGGCGAAGCCTGCGATCTTCGAAGGACGAGGGTTCCTGGAGTGGCGATAGATGGTGAAACTGTGGATGCGTACCGAGAGATGATCAGCGACTATCGAAACGTTCGGTTGATCTCTCCGCAATCCTATCCCGCACTATCCGAAATTAGCCCGTTCTACTTCCCGTCACTCCCACTCGATCATGCCTGGCGGCTTGCCGGTGACGTCATACACCACACGACTGACGTCCTTGACCTCGTTGATGATGCGGGTCGCCCCATAGCTACCCGCGTTGTTTCGCCGCAATGATCCTGGCGAGAGGGTTGGGCTGCGGCTCACTGATCTTCACCAGCGTATTCTGGTCACGATGCGTGAAAGGATCCGTCCTGCCGTGCACCGTCAACACGGTGTCGGTGATATAGCTCCACGATCTGTCCGGGTTGAACACAACCTCGATGCGGTAGCTGTCGGTCCGGAACGCATATTCGAGGAAGGCCGTCGAGCATATGCCGTATTCGGTCTGGCCGCGCTCTGCCGTGAGCACCAGCCGGTCCGCGTCCGGGGCGGCTTGGCCCGACGCGATCGCAACCTGCCCGCGCGGAATGGCAACCGTCTGAATCACCAGCCCCGTCGCCGGCTCCCAAAGCCAATAGCCAACCTGATCGTGGAAAGTGATGTCCTCTTCCTCGGTGGTGATATGGATGTGATAGCGCATTCCATAGAAAAGTTGCGGCCCGTTGGTTTGCGGATCGATCGGGTCAAGGTCTATCCGTTCGATGTAAACGCGACGCTCGGGGCCACCGGCCTTCGGGTTGATATCCACGCCCTTGCGGGCCTCCCAACTTCCGGCAAGCCGCCGCAACGGCCCAAGGTTCGCCAGCGTATCAGGGTCGACGTCAGCCGGCTCAGTAAAGATATCCGCAGGGAAAATGGGCATGTCTCGACCTGTCCGCCGTGTTCGCCGCCAATCCGTTGTGGCAACCGCCAGCTTGGCGCAATCCTTGTGGCTGAGCCAGACGCGAGGCATCATCGGCCGAGACTGTCTTGAGCGCGAGCCCGCAACGGCCATGCACCTTTCCCTTGAAGAGAATGTTCGACAACGCCTTCGAGGTGCGGCGGCAAATAGTGGCCGAGTCGGCCCGCGAGGGTGAACTGAAAGAGGAGAGCGCGACATGGACGCGATCGCATCGGGCAATCTGGCGGTGGTGACGGGCGCCGCGGGCGGCATTGGGCTGGCGACGGCGAAACGGTTCGCGGCGGCTGGGATGCGCGTGTGCCTGCTGGACAATGCCGATACGGTGATCGGCCAAGCCGCGAGCATCGAGGGTGACGCGACCGGGTTTGTCGTCGACATCAGCGACCGGGCGGCCGTCGCGGCGCTTGCCGGCAAGATCAACGATCGCTTCGGTTCGGTCTCGGTGCTGATGAACAACGCCGGCATCCACGGCGGAGCGGATGCGCTGTCCGGCCCGGAGATCTGGGAACGGGTGATCGGCGTCAACCTGATGGGCATGGTGAACGGCGTACAGGCGTTCGTGCCCGCGATGGTCGCGAGCGACCGGCCGGGCATTGTCATCAACACCGGTTCGAAACAGGGCATCACCCAGCCGCCGGGAAACACCGCCTACAATGTCAGCAAGGCGGGCGTGAAGGCGCTCACCGAGGGGCTTGCGCACAGCTTGCGCGAGGCGACCGGCAGCCGCGTCACGGCGCATCTGCTGATCCCCGGCTTCACCTTCACCCGCATGACCCGCGCCGGCGGCGGCGAAAAGCCGGCCGGCGCCTGGACGCCCGAACAGGTGGTGGACTTCATGATGGAGCGGATCGCGGCGGGCGATTTCTACATCCTCTGCCCCGACAACGACGTGACACGCGAGATGGACGAAAAGCGCATGGCCTGGGCGATGGGCGACGCGATCGAGAACCGGCCTGCCCTCTCGCGCTGGCACCCGGACTATAAGGATGCGTTCGCCGCGCATATGACGGAAAAGTAGCGCCGATCGACCGAGGGGACACGGCGCCCCTCACTTCAGGTTGATGACGACATCGATATTGGCGCGTGTTGCTTCGGAGTACGCGCACGTCTGATGGGCGCTTCCAATCGCCTCACTGCCATAACTGACCTGTTGTAAAGTTACAGCGCTACCTTTATTTTCATCCATCGACGACAATCCGGAGTGGCCTGTGACGGACCTCTTTCAGCATCAGCTCGACGTGACTCTTGAGATCAACGGCACCGAGCATCGCCTGTCCGTGCCGGCTTCCGCCACCCTGCTCGACGTGCTGCGCGAGCGGCTGCAGCTTTACGGCACCAAGAAGGGCTGCGACTTGGGCAGCTGCGGCGCCTGCACCGTGCTGGTCGATGGCCGGCGCGCCAACGCCTGCCTCATGCTGGCGGCGATGCAGGACGGCCGGCGCATCGCAACCATCGAGGGCGTGGCACGCGACGGCGCGCTGCACCCGCTGCAGCAGGCCTTCATCAAGCACGACGCCCTGCAATGCGGCTACTGCACGCCGGGCCAGATCATGTCGGCGTTGGGGTTGATCGCCGAGGGCCGCGCCGGCAGCGACGCTGAGATCGCCGAGCAGATGAGCGGCAACCTTTGCCGCTGCGGCGCCTATCCCAACATCGTCGCCGCCGTCGCCGAGGCAGCACGGAGCTGAGCATGGAGCGTTTCGCCTATCATCGCGCGGCGAGCGAGAGCGCGGCGCTGGCGCTGGCCGCCACCTATCCCGACGCGGCATTCATCGCCGGCGGCACCGACCTGCTGCAGCTGTGCCGGCAGGGCCCGGCCACGCCGGCGCAGCTGATCGACATCAGCCGCCTGCCGCTCGACCGGATCGAGCCGCGGACCGACGTCATGCGTATCGGCGCACTGGCGCGCATGGCCGACCTCGCCGACCACCCCGAGGTCCGGCGCGACTACCCGGCGCTGGCCCAGGCGATCGAGGCCAGCGCTTCGCCGCAGGTGCGCAACCTGGCGACCATCGGCGGCAACCTGCTGCAGCGCACCCGCTGCGGCTACTTCCGCAGCACCGATCTGCCCTGCAACAAGCGTCAGCCCGGTTCCGGCTGCGCTGCCCGCAACGGCGAGAACCGGCTGCACGCGATCTTCGGCGCCAGCCCGCACTGCGCGGCGACGCACGCCTCCGACATGGCGGTAGCGCTGCTGGCGCTGGATGCCAGCGTGCATCTGCGCCGCCAGGAGGCGGCGCGCGTCCTGCCGATCGCCGAGTTGTTCCGCCTACCCGGCGACACGCCGGAGCGCGATAGCGCGCTCGCGCCGGGCGAGCTGATCGTCGCCGTGGAGCTGCCGCGCGGCACCGCGGTACGCTCGTGCTATCTCAAGCTGCGAGACCGCGCTTCTTTCGAATTCGCCGTGATCTCGGTGGCGGTCGCCTTGGAGGTCGACGACGACGTGATCCGGTCCGCCCGCCTGGTCGCCGGCGGCGTCGGGACTGTGCCCTGGCGGCTCGCGGCCAGCGAGCTGGCACTGGCCGGCGCCCGCGCCGAGCCGGCGGCCTTCGCGGCCGCCGCGGCGCACGCTGCCGATGGCGCGGAGCCGCTCAGTCAAAACGGCTTCAAGGTCGAACTGCTGCGCCGCACCGTGCGGCGGGCGCTGGAGCTTGCCCGATGACCATGATCGACGACCGCTCGCCCAGGCGCTACGAGGCAGCGCAGAAGGTGACCGGCGCGGCGCGCTACGAGGGCGAGGTCCGCGCATCCGGCATGTTGCATGCCGCGCTGGTCACGGCACCGATGCCGAGCGCCCGGGTGCTGGGCATCGACACCGCGCGGGCTCGTGCGCTCACCGGCTGTGCCGAAGTGCTGACGCACGAGAATGCGCTGCGAATCCCGCCGGCGTCGTTTCTCACTTTGCTGCAAGAGCCGCTGGTGCATTTCGCCGGCCAGCCGGTCGCCATGGTGCTGGCGGAGGCGCCGGAAACGGCGCGCGCCGCGGCCGCGGCGGTCGAGGTGCGCTATGCGCCGATGCCGGCAATCGCCGCGCTGGCGCAAGCGCGCGAGGCGGGTTTCGCGCCACGCCCCGCCGGGCTCACCGCCACCAATAGCCGGCGCGGCGAGCCGGAAGCGGCGCTGGCCGCGGCCGCCGTGACGCTCGACCGGCGCTACACCACGCCGACGCACAACCACCTGCCGATCGAGCCGCAGGTGGTGCTGGCCGACTGGGACGGCAGCGCCCTCACAGTGCACACGCCCTCGCAAGCAGTGTTCGCTCACCGCGCCGCGCTGGCGAAGTGCTTCGGAGTCGACGTTGCGCGCGTGCGGGTGATCTCTCGTTATCTCGGCGGCGGCTTCGGCTCGAAAGGCAGCGCCTGGTTTCCCTGCCTGGTGCTGGGCTGCCTGG
>JBBWZU010000397.1:0-4392 GCA_039649225.1 Hyphomicrobiales bacterium
TCCACCACGTGAGACAAGCGCGCACTTGATTTCCTGCGGCGACGGGCGACAATGGCTGGCGCCAGCATTCGGGGTACCGGGCCTTTTTTACAAGACAGGGAAAACCTGCTCGGCGACGGCAATACCATTGCGGCGCGGGAGGGCTCGTGCATGGCGGCGGCATCCATCAGCGCTGGCTGCAGCGCGCCCACGCGACCCGGATCTCCGGCGACACCAAACACCAAGGTTAGTCAGCTGAACGCACGCTAGTGCGCGCCGAGAACGTGCGCGCGACCTGAACCACGGAGGCGCGATAGACGAAACAGGGACTCCAAGCCGGCGCAAGACCGGCGAAGGGCATCACACACCAGGGAGGAACGCATGACGAAACTAACCAGACGGACCGTCCTCAAGAGCGGGACCGCGCTTGTGGGTGGCATGGCCGGCATCCTGGCCAGCGGCCGCGCGCCGGCATTCGCGCAAGGCACGACCGTGCATTGGCTGCGCTGGAACGACTTCGTGCCGGCTTCCGATCAGCTCCTGCGCAAGGAGCTGCTGCCGGCCGCCGAGAAAGCGCTCGGCCTCAAGATCAACTTCGAGACCGTGAACGGCAACGACCTGCAGCCGCGCATCACCTCGGCGATCCAGTCGGGCTCGGGTCCCGACATCATCATGCTGTTCAACAATCACCCGCAGATCTACTCCGAGAGCGTCGCCGACCTGTCCGATATCGCGACCGATGTGAGCAAGGCCGAAGGCGGCTACTACGATCTGTGCAAGTCGAATTCGTCGGAAAACCAGAAATGGCTCGCCGTGCCATGGGCCATCGTCGGCGCCATGATCGCATACCGCAAATCCTGGTTCGAGGAAGTCGGCTCGCCGGCGTTTCCCGACACCTGGGAAAAGTATCGCGAGGTCGGCAAGAAACTGAAAGCCAAGGGCCGGCCGATCGGCCAGACGCTCGGCCACACGTTCGGCGACAGCCCAACCTTCACTTATCCCTACCTCTGGTCATGGGGCGGCAGCGAGATCGAGAAGGACGGCAAGACCGTCAACATCAACAAGAAAGAGGTCATCGAGTCGGTCAAGTTCATGACCGCCTTCTGGAAGGAAGCGCATGACGAAGGCGGCCTTGCCTGGGACGACACCAACAATAATCGGGCGTTCCTGTCCCAGACGATCTGCGCCACGCTCAATGGCGCGTCGATCTATATCGAGTCTCTTCGCAATCCCGACAAGTACATCACCGAGAAGAATGCGCCGCTGAAGTCGGACATCCAGCACGCGCCGTTGCCCAAGGGGCCGGCCGGGCAGTTCGCCATGCACACCTACTTCTCGCACGTGGTTCCGAACTACTCGAAGAACCAGGCCGGTGCCAAGGCGCTGTTGAAGTGGATCCACACCAAGGCGAACTACGAGCCGTGGTTTGTCTCCCAGAAGGGCTTTGCGACGCCGCCAACCCACGAATGGGAGAAGCACAGGCTGTGGGACGAGGACAAGGTCATGGCGCCGTTCAAGGTCGCCGGCCTTCTCGGCCAGACGCCCGGCTACCCGCTGGCTTCGTCGGGCAAGAAGGCCGCCGAAGTGCTCACCAAGTACATCATTACGGACATGTACGCCAAAGCCGTCCAGGGCGGCACGGCCGAGGATGCCGTGAAGTGGGCCGAAGGCGAGCTGAAGAAGATCTATACCTCAGGGGCTTGAACGTTCGCACTCCGTGCGGCCGCAAGAATGGATCGATATCAATCCCGCTCATCCCCGCGAAGCGGGAATGAGCGGAAGATGCTCCACTCCATTGAGGTGAAGCGGAATGGCGATCGCTGAAACCCAGGTCTACATGCCGCCGGCACCGCGGCCGAGGCTCCGGCTGCTCGAGGACGAGCGCTGGCTCGCCTTCGTGCTGCTGGTGCCGACCATGGTGCTGCTTGGCCTGTTCATCGCCTATCCGTTCGTGCGCGGCATCCTGCTCTCGGTGACCAGCTCGCGCGTCGGCGTGCCCGGGGAATTCGTCGGCCTCGCCAATTTCCAAAAGATCTTCAGCGACGGAATCTTCCGCACATCGGTCTACAACACGTTCGTCTATACGGGCGTCACCACCGTCTTCAAGCTGGCGCTCGGACTGTGGCTCGCGATGCTGCTGAACCGCAATTTCCGCGGCAAGGCCTTTACCCGCGCCTTCATCCTGCTTCCTTTCATCATTCCGACGGTGCTCTCTACATTCGCCTGGAAATGGATGTTCGATCCGACGTTCAGCGTCCTCAACTGGCTGCTCTATCATTTCGGCCTGATCACCGGGCGCATCAACTGGCTGGGCGATCCGGACCTCGCGATGATCTCGATCATCATCGTCAACATCTGGCGCGGCGTGCCGTTCTTCGCCATCAGCCTGCTGGCAGGCTTGCAAACCATCAGTCCCGAGCTCAGCGAGGCGGCGGCGATCGACGGCGCCAGGCCTTGGCAGCGATTCTGGTACATCACCTGGCCGCTGCTGCTGCCCGTCACCATGGTGGTGGTGCTGTTCTCGGTCATCCAGACATTCGCCGATTTCCAGATCGTCTATGTGATGACCGGCGGCGGACCCGCCAATGCAACGCACCTGTTCGCCACCTACGCCTACCAGATCGGCATCGGTACCGGCCTGCTGAGCGAAGGGGCCGCCATCTCGCTCGCGATGTTCCCGATCCTGTTCCTCGTCGTCATCATCCAGCTGCTCTATATCCGCCGCGTCGAGGTCCGCTGAGCCATGATTGAAGGTGCCATCTGGAGAAAGTGGGTTTTCTTCTACGCCCCGATGGCGCTGTTCCTGTTGTTCCTGCTGTTTCCATTCTACTGGATGGTGATCACTTCGGTACGGCCGGACGGCGAGCTGTACCGGCCCTGGAATGCGATCAACTACAATCCGTTCTGGACCTGGAAGCCGACGTGGGATCACGTCCGCTACCTGCTCGAGGAGACGCTGTTCGTGTCCTGGCTCTGGAACACGATGTTCATCGCGCTCGCATCCACCGCCATCTCGCTGGTCTGCGGCGTGTTCGCCGGCTATGCGCTGTCGCGGCTGAGCTTTCCGTTCGCCGGCAGCCTCGGCACCGGCATCTTCATCACCTATCTGGTGCCGCAGACGCTGCTGTTCATTCCGCTGGCCGAGATCATCCGCAATTACCGGCTTGGCGATACGCCCTGGTCGCTGATCCTGACCTATCCGACCTTCCTGATCCCGTTCTGCACCTGGCTGATGATGGGCTACTTCAAGGCGGTGCCGAAGGAGCTCGAGGAGTGCGCGCGCATCGACGGCGCCTCGCGCTGGCAGGCCATGCTCTACATCATCATCCCGGTCGCGATCCCCGGCATCCTGTCGGCCGGCATCTTCGCCTTCACGCTGTCGTGGAACGAGTTCATCTACGCGCTCGTGTTCCTGTCCTCGCCCGAGCAGAAGACAGTGCCGGTCGGCGTCACGTCGGAGCTGATCCGCGGCGACGTGTTCTTCTGGGGCCCGCTGATGGCCGGCGCGCTGCTGGGATCGATACCGGTCGCGATCGCCTATTCGTTCTTCGTCGAGCACTACGTCGCGGGATTGACCGGATCGGTGAAGGGCTGACACCGCCGGTAAGAATGCGCGAGGCCGCTGGGAGGCAAGCGAAACGGATGGGACAGGTCGTCCTCAAGGGGATCAACAAGTTCTACGACAGTGTGCACGCGGTCGTGGACGTCAATCTGCAGATCCGCGACAAGGAGTTCGTGGTTTTCGTCGGGCCGTCGGGCTGCGGCAAGACGACGACGCTTCGCATGATCGCCGGGCTGGAAGCGATCAGTTCCGGCGACATCTCGATCGACGGCAATGTGGTCAACGAGCTGGCGCCGATGGATCGCGACATCGCGATGGTGTTCCAGAACTACGCGCTCTATCCGCACATGAGCGTGTACGACAACATGGCGTTCGGCCTGAAGATGCGCAAATTCGCCAAGGCCGAGATCGACAAACGCGTGCGCGAGGCGGCGGAGGTCCTCGGCATCGGCGACTATCTCAAGCGCAAGCCGCGCCAGCTCTCCGGCGGCCAGCGCCAGCGCGTCGCGCTCGGCCGCGCCATCGTGCGTCATCCGCGCGTGTTCCTGTTCGACGAGCCGCTCTCCAATCTCGATGCCAAGCTGCGGGTGCAGATGCGCGTCGAGCTCAAGAAGCTGCATCTGCGCCTCGGCACCACGGCGATCTACGTCACGCACGACCAGGTGGAGGCCATGACGCTGGGCGATCGTGTGGTCGTGATGAAAGACGGCCTCGTGCAGCAGGTGGGGGAGCCGCTCGAGCTCTACAATCAACCCGCCAACAAGTTCGTCGCCGGCTTCATCGGCTCGCCGGCGATGAATTTCGTCAACGTCACGGTGACCGAGTCGAACGGATCGCTGCGCGCGGAGAAC
>JBBWZU010000405.1:0-4093 GCA_039649225.1 Hyphomicrobiales bacterium
GTCGCCACCATGGTGCTCGCCGCGATCTTCTTCGTTGGCCAGCCGATCCTTGCCTCCGCGATGCTCTATCCGCTCGGCATCTGCGGCGCCTGCATCGTGACCTCGATCATCGGCACCTTCTTCGTCAAGCTCGGCGCCAACGGCTCGATCATGGGCGCGCTCTACAAGGGTCTGATCGTCGGCGGTGTGCTGTCGATCGGCGGCCTTGCGCTCGCCACCCACTATCTGATCGGGTGGGATGTGATCGGCACCGCGAACAGCGTCGCGATCACCGGCAAGAACCTGTTCATCTGCGGCGTGGTCGGCCTCGTCATCACCGGCCTGATCGTGTGGATCACCGAATACTACACCGGCACCGGCAAGCGTCCGGTGGTGTCGATCGCGCAAGCCTCTGTCACCGGCCACGGCACCAACGTGATCCAGGGCCTTGCGGTCTCGCTCGAGTCGACCGCGATGCCGGCGATCGTGATCGTTGCCGGCATCATCGTCACCTATCAGCTCGCCGGTCTGTTCGGCACCGCGATCGCCGTCACCACCATGCTCGGCATCGCCGGCATGATCGTGGCGCTCGACGCCTTCGGCCCGGTCACCGACAATGCCGGCGGCATTGCCGAAATGTCCGGGCTGCCCAAGGAAGTCCGCCACAACACCGACGCGCTTGACGCAGTCGGCAACACCACCAAGGCGGTCACCAAGGGCTACGCGATCGGCTCGGCCGGTCTCGGCGCTCTCGTGCTGTTCGCCGCCTATACCAACGACATCAACGCCTTCATCAAGGGCGGCTCGCCTTACTTCAAGGACGTTGGCGTGGTGTCGTTCGACCTGTCGAACCCCTACGTGGTGGCGGGTCTGATCTTCGGCGGCCTGATCCCGTATCTGTTCGGCGGCATCGCGATGACGGCGGTCGGCCGCGCGGCCGGCTCCGTGGTCGAGGAAGTGCGCCGCCAGTTCAAGGAAAAGCCCGGCATCATGCTCGGCACCGAGCGTCCGGACTATGCCCGCGCGGTCGATCTCCTCACCAAGGCGGCGATCAAGGAAATGATCGTCCCGTCGCTGCTGCCGGTGCTGGCGCCGATCGTCGTCTACTTCGGCGTGCTGGCGATCTCGGGCTCGAAGGCCAACGCCTTCGCGGCGCTCGGCGCTTCGCTGCTCGGCGTGATCGTCAACGGCCTGTTCGTCGCGATCTCGATGACCTCGGGCGGCGGCGCGTGGGACAACGCCAAGAAGTCGTTCGAGGACGGCTTCACCGACAAGGACGGCGTCAAGCACCTCAAGGGCGGCGAGGCCCACAAGGCCTCGGTCACCGGTGACACCGTCGGCGATCCCTACAAGGACACGGCCGGTCCCGCCGTGAACCCGGCGATCAAGATCACCAACATCGTGGCGCTGCTGCTGCTGGCGATTTTGGCGCACTGATTTTCGTTTCAGTGCCGGAATGACAAAGCCCCGCGGCGCGAGCCGCGGGGTTTTTGTGCGAATTGCTCAACTGTTTACTTGCTTACTTTCGCGGAGCGGATGCCGCTGCTGCGCCCGCCGCGCCCCCAACCAACGCGCCGGCGCAGAGCTTTGCTATCTCCAGGAAACCCGTCGTCATGGTTCCTAGGGCGCCTGTTATTTCATTCTTGAAAAGCACAGGTAAAATTCCCAAGATTCCGAAGATAATCGCGAGGCCGCCCGTAATGCCGATGAATCCTGTTACGTTCTTGTTTATCCAGCCCTGATGTGGCTCGGGCGCCGAAGGAGTGGACGCCACCGGCTTTCCCGGGATGTATTCCCTCATTGCATCAATGGCGTCTGAAATTAGGATGTCCTTCCGCCCATCGTCGGCTTCTGCGATCGCTGAAGCGCGGGCTCGAACCTTCGTCTTTATCGACGACACGTAATCGTTCCACAGACGATCAAATTCTTCGTCAGTCATCAGATCGCGCTCCACATTGCGTATTATAACAATAATACAATCTTAAGACGCAGAGTCAAGCAAGGCATGGCATCGTTCTGGGATCACGACGCGGCGGCTGGCAACTCACCGCTTCCAATGTAGTCGAGCGATATCAACCTTGGCGTAAACGGGTTGATTTGAGTTGCACTGGTGAGGGATGTTTGGTCCGATCCCAAGCGGAGACGGGCTCAATGAATTCCTCGAACCTGACCGGCCTCGCCGCCGTGCTGTTCTGCGCCGGCATTATTACGCTGTTCGCGCAGTTGTTCCGCGACTCCGCGCATGGCGGGCCGCTGCTGTGGCTCGGGCTTGGACTTCTGGCCGCGACGATCGCCTGCTGGTTCGCGGCGGCGCAAGCCGAAGGCGCGCGCGAGTAGACGACGTCAGTTTGTCACCAGGCCGGACGCCTTGATGACCGGCGTCCAGCGGGTGATTTCGTCGGCCAGGTGGCGACGCATGTTCTCGGGGCTTGAGTCCAGGTTGGCCTCGAAGCCTGAGGCGACGAACAGCTTCTGCAATTCCTCTTCGGCGAGCGCAGCGCGCGTCGTCTCGGCGACGCGCCGGATGATCGGCACTGGCGTTCCCTTCGGGGCAAACAGGCCCGCAAAGATCTGCGACACGATCCCGGGAAATCCGGCTTCCGTCACGGTCGGGATTTCAGGCGCGCCCGACAGGCGCTTTGGCGTGGTCACCACGATGGCGCGCAGCTTGCTCGTCCGGTGGAATTCGAGAACGCTTCCCGTGACATTGATGAATGCCACCGGAACCTGTCCGGCGATGAGATCGGTGAGGGCCGGGCCGGCGCCGCGATAGGGCACATGCACCATGTCGGGCAGACCGGCCTGCAGCTTGAACATCTCGCCGGTAAGATGATTCCACGAACCGACGCCTGAGGTCGCATAGGACAGCTTGCCCGGATTGGCTTTCCCGTAAGCGACCAGCTCGCTCAAATTCGCCACCGGCAGCGATGGTGTAACCGCGATGCAGATGCCGACGCTCGCCACATGATAGATCGGCTCGAAATCCTTCACCGGATCGAACGTCTTTGCGGTCGAGGCGACCGGCGCAACGACGAGCGCGCCCGACCCGCCGAGCAGCAGCGTATAGCCATCCGCCCGTGCGCGCGCGACCGAGGCTGCCGCCAACGCGCCACCAGCGCCGCCGATATTCTCGATGACGATGGTGCCGAGCAGCGGCCTCAGCCTCTCGGCGAACGGACGCCCGAGCCCGTCATAGACCCCGCCCGGCGGAAACGGGATCACCAGCTTGATCGGATGGTCGGGATAGCTTTGCGCGCGCACCGTCCACGGTGCCAAAACCGCGGCCGCGCCGCCGGCGGCCAATTCCAGGATATTTCGACGCGTGATCATCACGTCGGATTCATCTGCAGGCCTTCCTTGGCGATGATCGCGCCGAATTTCTCGATCTCGGCCTGCACGAACGTGGTGTATTGCGCCGGCGTCGTATAATCCGGGATCGCGCCGATCTCCTTGATGCGCGCCTTCATGTCGTCGCGGGCGAGCAATGATTTTACCTCGCCGTTGAGCGCCTCCAGCACGCCCTGCGGCACGCCCGCGGGCAGGAACACGCCGAACCACGACGACACGTCGAACTTGGCAAGCTCCGGCGCGCTCTCGCGCAAGGTGGGCAAGTCGGGCGAGAGCGGATTGCGTTCCGGCATCGTGGTCGCCAAACCCGTCAGCTTGCCCTCGCGGATTTGGCCGAGCGAGGGGAACAGATTGTCGAACAAAATCGGCACCTGTCCGCCGAGCGCTGCGGTCAGCGCCGGACCGGCGCCGCGAAACGGCACATGCGCCATCTTCAGTCCGGTGAGTTGCAGGAACCAGGCGGCTGTGAGGTGAGGGCTCTGTCCGGTGCCGGATGTCGCATAGCTCAGGCTGTCGGGGTTCTTCTTCAGATAATCGATCAGCTCGGGGATCGATTTCACCGGCACGGAAGGGTGCGCCGACACGATATTGGTGGTGCGGATCATGTTGCTGACCGGCTGCAGCTGCTCGGGCCGGTAACTGATGTTGCGGAAGATGTTGTAGGCGATCGCATTCGGCCCCGGATTGCCGAGCATGATGCTGTGGCCGTCCGGCTTCTGGCGCACGAAATCGGTCATCGCGATCGTGCCGCCGCCGCCGGACTTGT
>JBBWZU010000417.1:0-3764 GCA_039649225.1 Hyphomicrobiales bacterium
TTGAAGGTGTGCCGGTCGCATTGTCGTCACGCTTTGCCAAGATATCGCGTTTTGGGCGACGCTTTGGAGCAAGCCGCGCAGTGAAACCCGCACCTGCGATCCTGGTTCTGACGCTGTTTGCGGCGAGTTCGCCGTTATCCGGGCCGGCTCTTGCCCAGTCCGAGACGATCGATCAGGCGCTATGCCGCATGATCGAGGGTGCTGCGGCGAAGCACCACATACCGGTGGACTTCTTCACGCGGCTGATCTGGCAGGAAAGCAGTTTTCGGCCCGGCGTCGTCAGCGGGGCAGGGGCGCAGGGCGTCGCGCAGTTCATGCCGGGAACCGCGGCCGAGCGCGGGCTTGGCGATCCGTTCGACCCCGAGCAGGCGATCCCGAAGTCCGCCGAATTGCTGGACGACCTGCGGACGCGCTTCGGCAATCTTGGGCTGGCGGCTGCCGCCTACAATGGCGGGCCGGCGCGTGTCGAGGCCTGGCTGGCCGGGCGCGGTGGATTGCCGAGCGAGACGCGTGGCTATGTGGAAGTCATTACCGGCCGCGGCGCCGACGATTGGGCCAACGAGGCGCGTGGCGGGGCATCCGCCGAGCGGGCCGAGGAAGCGCCGCCGACCCGATGCCTCATCCTCGCCGCGTCGTTCAGGCGCGGCAGCGATCACCGTATGCTGGAGGCCTATCGCGGGCCGATCGAGGTGTCGCCGATCGCGCCCTGGGGCGTGCAGGTGGCGGGCAATTTCTCCAAGGACCGCGCCCTCGCAAGCTATGCGCGCGCCAGGCAGCGTCATGCCGCGATATTGGGTGACGTCGCGCCGATGGTGATCGGCACGCGATGGCGCAGCCGCGGAACGCGCGCCTTCTATCGCGTGCGCATTCCGGCGGCGACGCGCGGCGCCGCGGGCGAGATTTGCAGCCGGCTGCAAAAAGCCGGCGGCGCCTGCGTGGTGTTGAAGAGTTGATCGCGAAATCGTAGGGCGGGCAAAACATGGCCTCGCGACAGCGAGGACAAGTGTGCCCGCCAATTCCCGGTGGGCATGCTTTGCGCCTCCGCTGTCGCTGCGGCGGGCACGTCGCAAGCGCGACTTTGCCCGCCCTACGGCAGAACGCCTATACCAGCTTCACATTCTTCAGCGGCAGCTCGCGCACCGGCCGCCCGATCGCCGCCTGGATCGCGTTGAGCACCGCCGGCGCGACCACGCAGATGGTCGGCTCGCCGACGCCGCCCCAGAAGTCATAACTCGGCACGATCACGGTCTCGACTTTCGGCATTTCGGCGAGGCGCATGATCTCATAGGTGTCGAAGTTGAGGCTGGTCATGCGGCCTTTCTCGACCGGCATCTCGCCGTAGAACGTCGCCGAGAGGCCGAAGGCGACCGAACCCTCGACCTGCGCGGCGATCTGGTCCGGGTTGACGGCGTGGCCGCAGTTCAGGGCGAGCACCATGCGGTGCACCTTCACTTTGCCCTTGGAGTCGACCGAGACTTCGGCTGTCGCGGCCGAATAGCTGCCGTAACCCATGAACTGCGCGATGCCGCGGTGGACGCCCGCCGCCAATGGCTTGCCCCAGTCGCCTTTCTCGGCCGCGGCATTGAGGACCGCGAGGTGTTTTGGATGCTGGGCCATCAGCGTTCGGCGGAATTCGAGCGAGTCTTTTCCGGCCGCCCGGGCGCACTCCTCGATGAAGCACTCCATGTAGACGGCGTTCTGGTTGGTGTTCACCCCGCGCCAGGGGCCGACCGGAACATGGGTGTTGCGCATGACGTATTCGACCAAGAGGTTCGGCACCGTGTAGCCGAGTTGCGCATCGCCGGGTTCGGCGTACCAGCCCTGAAGCTGGCGCGAGTCCTTGCCGCCGACGACACCTGCTGGATTGAGCCAGGCATTGATCGACTGGCCGGATGCGCGCACGTGCAACCCGACGAGATTGCCTTGCGCGTCGAGGCCGGCCGACATCTTGCATTGGGAGATCGGGCGATAGAAGTCGTGCGCTTGGTCTTCCTCGCGGCTCCAGATCAGCTTGACCGGCGTGTCCGGGAACTCCTTGGCGATCGCGACCGCCTGGTGCACGTAATCCTGCGTGCCGCCGCGCCGGCCAAAGCCGCCGCCAAGATCATGCCGGTGTACTTCGCATTTGGTCAGCGGCAGGCCGGAGGCTTCCGAGAGGGCCGCCAGCGACGCCTCGAGGTTCTGCGTCGGCACCCAGACTTCGGCCTTGTCAGCCGAGAGCCGCACGGTGGCATTCATCACCTCCATGCAGGCATGTGCCAGGAACGGTGTCGAATAGACCGCCTCGACTTTCTTGGCCGCGCCCGCGATCGCGGCAAGTGCATCGCCGTTCTTACGGTCGCCATTGGTCTCGGTAGCGCCAAGGCCTTCCTTGAGCCGCTCCGCGATCGTCGCGCTCGAGACGTTCGCGTTCGCACCCTCGTCCCAAACGATCGGCAGCGCTTCGAGCGCGGTCTTGGCGCGCCACCAGGTGTCGGCGACGACCGCGACGGCTGTATCCTTGATCTTCACGACCTTCTTGACGCCAGGCATTCCTTTGATCTTGGCGTCGTCGAAGCTGGCAAGCTTGCCGCCATAGACCGGGCAGTCCTTGACGGCCGCGCAGAGCATGCCGGGCAGCTTCACGTCGATAGCGTAGACCTTGGAGCCGTTGAGCTTGTCGGCGGTGTCGAGGCGCTTGAGCGGCTTGCCGGCGATGCTCCAGGTCTTCGGGTCTTTCAGCTTGATCGCTTTCTGGTCCGGCGGCGTCACTTTGGCGGCTGCTGCCGCGACCTTGCCGTAGCTCACCGTGCGCTTGGAGGCGGCGTGCGTGATGATGCCGTTCGAGACCGTGACTTCGCCGACCGGCACTTTCCATTGATCGGCTGCCGCCTGCAGCAGCATCATGCGTGCGGCCGCGCCGCCGCGGCGCACGTAGTCCTGCGAAGTGCGGATGCCGCGCGAGCCGCCGGTACCCATCTCGCCCCAGGCGCGCTTGCTGGCGAGATTGCGCTCGGGGCTGATGCCCTCGGTGGTGACTTTCTTCCAGTCGCATTCGAGCTCTTCGGCGACGAGCTGGGCAAGGCCGGTGAGCGTGCCTTGACCCATCTCGGAACGCGCGATGCGGATGACGCAAGTATCGTCCGGCTTGATCGCGACCCAGACGTTGACTTCGGTGGCGCCGGCTTGCGCTGAAGCGTCATCGACAAACGGCACGTTGAGACCGAGCGCGAGCCCGCCGCCCGCCATCGCGGCGGAGCCGACCACGAAGGTGCGGCGCGAGAATTTCGTGAGCGTTGTGATGGCTTTTGTCATGACACCCTCCCTCACGACCGACGCGTGGCGCGATCGGCGCCGCGCGAGCTCGGACTGCCGGCGGCCTGATGCACCGCCTCGCGGATACGCTGATAGGTGCCGCACCGGCAGATATTGGTCATCGCCTCGTCGATGTCCTTGTCGGTCGGCTTGGGATTCTTCTTCAGCAGCGCCGCGGCGGCCATGATCTGGCCGGACTGGCAGTAGCCGCACTGCGGCACGTCCACGCTCGCCCAGGCTTTCTGCACCGGATGCGAGGAACTGGCCGAGAGGCCCTCGATCGTGATGATCTTGTCGCTTGCCTTCACGGCCGAGAGCGGGACCGAACAGGATCGCTGTACCTCGCCGTTGATGTGCACCGAGCAGGCGCCGCATTGCGCGACGCCGCAGCCGTATTTGGTGCCGGTCAGGCCGACATGTTCGCGGATGACCCAAAGCAGCGGCGTGTCGGGCTCGGCCTGCACGTCGCG
>JBBWZU010000426.1:0-5063 GCA_039649225.1 Hyphomicrobiales bacterium
CTCGTGCGCGAACGGCTGCTGCTATCCGACGATGCGGCGCGCTACGTCAAGGACGCGGAGGCGAGCGACAGATTCTAGGACGAACTCAGATCACGGGCACGACACTGCCGTCGGCGTCAGGCTGCAGGCGAATTTGTCGTTGCCCTTGGTGCTGTAATAGGTCGCGGTCCAGGCCGAGGCGCTTTTGTTCGGGGTGAAGATCGTAAAGCCCCATTTGTCGACCGCGTTGCCATAGCTGACCGTCGTGCCGCCGATGCTCATGCCGGCCAGTTTCTGCTTGATCTCGTGCGTCAGCATGGTGCCGCCATTGCCGAGCACCAGTTGCGGCGTGCGCTGATCAGTAAAGCTCAGCGCCTCCCAGATATGGATATGCCCGGCGAGCGCGAGCGCGAAACCGGGCGGAAGCTTGCCCTGCCATTGCGCCAACGCGGCCTGCAGCGTCGCGTTCAGCGACACGCCCTTGTTCTTGAACCCCCACACCGGGCGATGGCTGACCAGCCACGCACCGCTCGTCGGCTGCATCGCGGCGAACTGCGCCGTATAGGGCGCGCTCTCGCACGCGCTCGGGCAATCGTCCGGTGCGTTGCTGGAATCCAGCACGAAGAATTGCTGGCTGCCGACCGCGACGGAAAATTGCCCGATAAGATCGACGCAGGCCGGCGGCGTCCGGTTTTGCGCCGGCGTCGCGTCGAGAAACAGCATATAACCGGCGCCGTTACGCGCGCAGATCTCGTGGTTGCCGCGCGTCGCGATCCAGGGGGCGGCGGCGAGCAGTGGAGCCGCCGGCTTGAAGAAGTCGGCCTTCCAGGTGTCCCAGTTGTCGCCATAGGGACTGCCCTTGCAGCCTTTGTCACCTTTCGGGCACGGGCTTTCGCGATAGATGTAATCGCCGACATGCACCAGCATCTGCGGCTTTCGCTTGGCGACGCTCGCGGCGAGCGTCGAGAACGGCCATTGGGATGTCTTGTCACAGTCCTGGAATTTTCCGTCCTCTTCATGATCGGTATCGCGCGCAGTCGAAGGGTCGGCCTTCAGGCGGCAGCCGGTATCGCCGATGACCGCGACCGAGCCGAGCGCCGAGGGTGGGAGCGGCAGCTTCTGTTTATCGAGTTTGGCCGACGTCGTGCCGGCGGGGAGCAGCAGCTCGCAGACCAGCACTGGAAACGCCGCCTTTTTGCCCGCCTGCGGCCGAGCGCGGACGTTCATCTGCTGTGCAGACTTGTCGAGCGTGATGGAGGGACATTCGCTGGCGTTCTTGTAGACGGCGCGCGCGATCGCGCCTTGCGAGCCGAGTACCACATAGGCGGCTTCGAGTTTGCCATCTGACTTGGCAAGAGCGGCCGGCGATGCGGCTACCAGCGCAAGTGCGACATATGACGAGAGATGACGCGCCGACATGAATGCCTCCTCACAATGTATGATTGTGAAGAAATCAAAATACCAAATGCGGCGCAAGAGTGGGCGGCAAACAAAAAGGCCGCCTCAAGAGGGCGGCCTTTTTCGCAACTGTTTCGCAGCAACACTCAGCGCGAATAGAACTCGACGATGAGGTGCGGCTCCATCATGACCGGGTAGGGCACTTCGGCCGGTGCCGGGACGCGCGCCATCTTGGCGGTCATCTTGTTGTGATCGACCTCGATGTAGTCGGGCACGTCGCGCTCGGCGAGCCCCTTGGCCTCGATCACCAGCGCCAGGTCGCGCGAGGCTTCCTTGATCTCGATCAGATCGCCGACCTTGACGCGGAAGCTCGCGATGTTGACGCGGCGGCCATTCACCTTGATGTGGCCGTGGTTCACGAACTGGCGCGCCGCAAAGATCGTCGGCACGAATTTCGCGCGGTAGATCACCATGTCGAGCCGGCGCTCGAGCAGGCCGACCATGTTGGCGCCCGAGTCGCCCTTCATGCGGATCGCCTGGTCGTAGATGCCGCGGAACTGGCGTTCGGAAATGTTGGCGTAATAGCCGCGCAGCTTCTGCTTGGCCTTGAGCTGCACGCCGAAGTCGGAGAGCTTGCCCTTGCGGCGCTGGCCATGCTGGCCGGGGCCGTATTCACGCTTGTTCACGGGGCTCTTGGGGCGGCCCCAGATATTCTCGCCCATGCGGCGGTCGATCTTGTACTTCGCTTCAGCGCGCTTTGTCATCGCGTCCTCGGTTTGATGTGAGTGTGAGGAACCGCGCCCTCCTGCTGTCCCGGACTGCTCCGGGACCGACAGGTCGAATGCCAAAAGCGTCAGCATCGACCACGGGTGCGAAACGCCGCGCGGGCTAAACCCTGCGCAGCGCGTGCCTTCTAGGCGGAAACCGCAGGGGTGTCAAATGAGCCGGGTGCCGCCGGTCGGGCAAATTCACTCGCCGCCAGCCCGAATTGTCCAAGCGCCGCAGCCAGATCGGCCGAGGCGGTGCGGCCGGAGGTGAAGATCGCCTGAGCCGGCGCTTGCGCCGGCCGCCCGGCGGCGGGGCCGACCAGTTCCACCACGCGCCGCGCGATCGCCGGGGCGGGGTCGATCCAGCGCACCGGCCAGGGGGCGAGGCGCTCGAACTGCCCGAGCAGCAGCGGGAAGTGCGTGCAGGCGAGCACGATCGTGTCGGTCCGTTCGGTGCCGTCGGTAACGAAGCAGGGCTCGATCTCGGCGCGGATCGCGTCATCATCGACGATATCGCCCGCAAGCATGGCCTCGGCGAGCGCCGCGAGATGCGCCGAGCCGACCAGCGTGACGTCGCAGCCGCGGCCGAAGCTGCGGATCAGCGCATGGGTATATTCGCGCGCGACGGTCGCCTGCGTGCCGAGCACCGAGACCCGCTTGGACTGCGAGGCTGCGCAAGCCGGCTTGATCGCCGGAACGGTGCCGACGAACGGAATGGCAAAGCGCGCGCGCAGTGCGGGAAGCGTCTGCACCGACGCGGTGTTGCAGGCGATCACCACGAGGTCAGGCTGATGCGTTTCGATCAGCCCTTCCATCAGACCGGTGACGCGCTTGATCAGTTCGGCTTCCGGGATTTTGCCGTAGGGAAACAGCGCATCGTCCGCCGCATACACGTAGCGCGCATCGGGGCGCGCCCTAGCGATTTCGCGGAACACCGTCAGGCCGCCGACGCCGGAATCGAAAACCAGAATGGTGGGAGAACGCATGATCCGGGGTGTCACCGACGGGCCGACGAGAACGGAACGCAAGGTCGCGCGATAGCCCGCGGCCGGTACGAGACGCGGGGCGGCCACGAGGGGAAGCCGCGCATACCGGGTTCGTGCTGTCCGCGAGGCGGTTTTATGGGCTGGCATGGTGCTGTTTCCGTCCGGCGGGATTGTGGCCGGGAAGAGTTAATCAAATCCAACCGCACGGCCGCTGGGTGCGCGCCAAGGGAGCGCAATCTGGGGCAATTCTAATGTGTGGCCGTCCCATCAGGCCGATATCGCGCTATATCGATGCCGGGTAGCGCACAGCTGGAGCTTGGATGATGAAGGCGTCGGTGGTTACGCGTAGGTCGGTGGCCGCGTGGATTGTTGGGTTGGGAAGTGTTGGGCTGAGCCAGGTGCTTGGCGGCGCCGCGCTGGCGCAATACGCGACCGTTGAGCTTGCCGTGAAGGACAAGAAATTCGAGCCAGCCGAGATCAAGGCGCCGGCGAACGCCCGCATCGTGATCCGCATCACCAATCGCGACGCCACCGCGATGGAATTCGAGAGCAAGGAGCTCAAGGCCGAGAAGGTGATCGCCGCGAAGGGCGAGGGCATTGTGCGCGTCGGCCCGCTCAAGCCCGGCAAATACGAATTCTTCGACGATTTCAATCAGGCCAATCGCGGCACGCTCGTGGTGGAATGAGGTTGCCGTGCTTGCCGCTCTGATCATCGTCTTTCGTGAAGTGTTCGAGGCCGGCCTGATCGTCGGCATCGTGATGGCGGTGACGCGTTCGGTGCCGCAGCGCGGCCTGTGGATCAGCGGCGGCGTCGCCGGTGGCGTGCTCGGCGCCTGCCTCGTCGCGGTGTTTGCCGGCGTGATCTCGGAACTGTTTCAGGGATCCGGACAGGAGCTGTTCAACGCCACAATCCTCGCTCTCGCGGTCGTCATGCTCACCTGGCACAACGTCTGGATGGCGCGGCACGGGCGCGAGCTCGCCGCCGAGATGCGTGCCGCCGGTGAAGCCGTGGCGGCGGGAAAAAGCTCGCTGTTCGCGCTGGCGGTCGTGGTCGGCGTCGCGGTTCTGCGCGAGGGCTCCGAGGTCGTGCTGTTTCTCTATGGGATCCTGGCGACCGAGAGCAGCGGCGCGAGCGTGTTCCTCGGCGGCGTGATCGGTCTTGCGCTCGGTGCTCTGACCTGCGCGCTCACTTACTTTGGCCTGCTGCGCATTCCGGGCCGCTATCTATTTGCCGCGACCTCGTTGATGATCGCGTTCCTGGCCGCCGGCATGGCGTCGCAGGCGGTGGCGTTCCTGGCGCAGGCCGACGTTTTGACGGCACTCGGCAACATCGTATGGGATTCGTCCTGGCTGCTGTCGGATTCCAGCATCCTCGGCCGCGCGCTGCATACGCTCATCGGTTACAGCGACCGGCCGACCGAAATGCAGCTTCTCGTCTATGCGGCGACGCTTGCCGTGACGTTCTTCCTGATGCGGCTGTTCGCGCCCGTGCCGAAGGCGGCGCACGCGCATTAGCTCATCTTGCGCGTCAGTGCGCGGCGTATCGCTGCTCGGGCAGGTCTTTCGCCGCCTTGGTCAGGCCCGCGATATCGATGCCGTAGACTTCGGTCGCGGCCTCGTTGGTAATGGTGCGGGCGTGCGGCGCCACCACGATGATGATGGCAAGAACGGCCGCGGCGAGCGCCAGGAGGGCGATAGACTGTTTGCGCATGGGTGACCCCTGATGTGCCAGCCAAGGCGCGGATGGCCTTGACCTTGCGGGACCCTAGTGGCGCTCGGTTGATGCGAATGTGGCGCGCCTCACACAGATTCGTGATTTCGACTTTGCGTCGCGCGCGCTTCAGGCCATGCCGGAGCGGCGCTGCACCGCTTCGACGAAGTCTTTCGCTTCTTTGAGTCCAACACCCGAAGAGAGGCGGTAGAGTTTGATCGC
>JBBWZU010000437.1:0-4067 GCA_039649225.1 Hyphomicrobiales bacterium
CCGATATCTCCTTCGCGCGACCGGTCGCGACCAGGATCAGGATCAGGCTGAGGGTGCCGAGCGCCATGCCGTTGATCAGATTGTTGGTCAGCACCGTGACCAGCAATGTCAGCACGATGGGGATGGCGTTCGACAGATCGGTCAGGTCGATCCTGGCAAGCCCCTGCATCATCAGCACGCCGACGAGCACGAGCGCCGGCGCCGTCGCTTGCGCCGGCACGATCACGAAGATCGGCCAGAAAAACAGAGCCAGAATGAAAAGTGCCGCGACCGTGATCGATGTCAGGCCGGTGCGCCCGCCAGCCTGCACGCCGGTGATTGATTCGATATAGGCGGTGACGACCGACGTGCCGAGCACCGGTCCGACGATGCTCGCCGTCGCATCGGTGGCAAAGGCGGCCGTCGCGTTCGGAATCGAGCCGTCGGGCTTGCGCAGATTGGCCGCTCCCGTGACGCCGATCAGCGTGCCGAGCGTGGAGAAGAATTCCGCGCAAAGGAAATAAAACAGCAACGGCAAGGCGATGAAGAAGTTGGAGAACAGCCACATGAAATCGAGCTGCCCGAACGTGCTCGCCGGCCATTTCGGCCAGGCGATCAGCGACGACGGCAGGGTCGTGATCATCTTTCCGTTCCCGGCCGGCACGAACAGGCCCACGATGGTGATGACCGCAATGGCGATGATGAGAGCGCCGGGCACCCTGCGCACCACCAGGATAGGCGTGAGCAGCAGGCCGAGCATCGTCAACAGAACCGCAGGATTCTTCAGCGACCCCATCGCGATGTAGGTCGAGGGATTGGTTACGATGAAGCCGGCGCCGCGCAACCCGATGAAGACGATCAAGGTGCCGACGGCCGCCTGAATGCCGATTTTCAGCGCCTCCGGCACTTCCTTGGCGACTTTCTCGCGCAGCTTGGTCAGCGAAAGAATGAGGAAGACCACGCCCGTGAAGGCGACCATCGCCAGCGCGCCCTGCCAGGGCGCGTTCATCTGCTTGACGACGACATACGTGAAGATGACGTTCGAGCCCATGGCGGGCGCAACCGCCAGCGGCAGGTTCGCCCAAAGCCCCATCATGATCGAGCCGAAGATGGCGGCGAGCGCGGTCGCCATCACAAGGTCGCCGCGATCCATCCCGGCATTGGACATGATCGCGGGATTGACCGCGATGATGTAGGCCATCGAGGCGAATGTGGTCGCGCCGGCGATCATTTCCTGCGGCAACGACGTCGCGCGCTTTGAGAGCCCGAAGAAGCGGTCGACCGCGCCCTTAGGAGGCTCAGCCGCTTCAGTCGTTACAGTGACCGATGCTGTGTCATTCACGATCTTTTCCCCCGCCCCTTCATGAAATGCCAGTTACCAGACGATTGGATGCGCTTCTCCGGTCTGCACGTTGATGAAGCCCTGCGGGGCTTCCTTGCAGGGCGCGACCAGAACCCAGGTCCAGGGCGCACAGGTCAAGGTGGCGAACATCAGCCGCTCCGGAAAGCCCGGATACCAGCGTGGCCGGAAGCTCGGCTCGTACATCCAATCGACTTTCTTCGCCTCGGCGTAGAGGGCCTGCATCTCGGCGTCGAGTTCTTCCGCCGGGCGACAGCTCATCAGGCCGCCGACCTCGAAGCGCACCGTGGCGGCGACTTCACCCCCGCGCACCAGCACCCAGCCGCCCTGCATCTCGACCAGCGCGTTGACGGCTTTCGCCATCGCGGCGTCCGACGAGCCCACGGACCAGATATTGTGCTTGTCATGCGCGACCGAGCAGGCCAGTGCCGTCTCCGGATCGCGCGGACCGCATCCGCGCCAGAACATCTTGGCGATCTGCGCTTGCCCCGAGAAGCGGTCGACGATGGCGAATTTGGTGATGTTCTCGGCAGGATCGCGCTGCACCAGGCCGTCTCGCACGGCCAAGTCCATGGTGTAGAATTCGGGATGCCAATGGAACGGCCGGATCACGGCCGCCTTCATGGTCTCGCGCCCAGGCTCGGCGGGAATCGCGAAATCGGCCGCCGTAACGGTGCGGCGGATATTGATCGTATTGGTCGCCCAGGCCGGCCAGGCAATGGCCGGCACCGGACCCGTATAGCGCTGTCCTTCAGAAATCTGAGCGCCGTCGGCCCAGACCTTCTCGATCGAGAGCTTGGCCACATCGGACAGCAGGACGACGTCGGCGAAGCGCCCGGGCGACAGGCTGCCGACATAGGGCGTCAGCCGCATGTGCCGCGCAGGATTGATGGTGCAGCACTGAATGGCGATCTCGGGCGCGAGGCCGCTCTCGATGGCAAGCCGCACATTATGGTCGCTGGCCCCGGTTTCGAGCGTATGCGACGCGCTGCGGTCATCCGTCGTAAAACCGATCTGCGACCAGTCGGAGAGGCCCTTGTCGAGCAGGAATTTGATGATCTCGGGCATCGCGTAGATGCGCAGCTCGATGAAGAGCCCGCGCATCAGCTTGTCCCAGGTCTCCTCCGGCGTTTGCACTTCGTGATCGGACGCAAGGCCCGCAGCCGCGAAGGCATTGATCGCCGGGAGATCGCGCAAGCCCGAGCCATGCCCTTCCACAACGCCGCGCGCCGCGAAGGTTGCCTCGATCATTCCCCAGAGCCGCTTGTAAGACGGATTGTCGGGGTTCCAGACGGCCGGCCAATCCATCACCTCGTCGAGGCCAGTGACCATCAGGCTTTCGGCCATGAAACTTTTCTGCTCGTCGTAGCCGAAATGCCCGCCGCCCCATTCATAGGCAGTCGGCGGCACGGCCGAGCCTGGCTGCGGGAAGATCTTCAGCGGCGAACCACGCCGGCGCGCCTCCAGCCAGAATTCGAGATTGTGCGGACCATCGACATTCGAGAACTCGTGGCTGGCCTCGCACGTCCAGGTATTGCCGCGCGGCAGCACCAGCGCCGCCTCCCATTCGGGCGTCAAATGCGAGCTCTCGATATGCTTGTGGACCTCGCCGAACCCCGGCACCGCCGCAAGCTCCGGCTCGTGGAAACGTTGTTTGACCTCGCCTTGATACTCGCCCGCCGGCCCGACCCAGGCGATGCGCCGCCCCTTGGTGACGATCTCCCAGTCCTGCTGCCAGGTGCGTGTGTGGACATCGAACAGCCGGCCGACGCGCAAGACCTTGTCGGCCGGCCGTTTGCCGAGCGCGGTCAGGACAAGATCCTGACGGATGCGAACTTCCTTGCTGGCATCGATCAGGCCGTCCGCGTCGAGCGGATCGGCCGATGACGGCTCTGCCTGAAATCTCAGCATATCTCGCGCTCCGTCATCAGACCTACGCCGCCGGCGTTGGAGATCGGCCCTTTGGGGAGGACCGCCTGTGCGTTTTCAAGCAAAGCGTAGGCCAACGCAGCAGTCCAGTGATCGCCGCACGTTACTGTGAGAGGCCATGAAAGCCTCTTGCGCCACTACGACTGGCTGTATGATTGGAAGCGACACGTTCCAGAAAAGTAGCATTTGGGGAAACGCATGTTCGAGACCACCATCGCGGGCAGCCTGCCCAAGCCCGCCTGGCTTGCCGAGCCGAACAAGCTCTGGCCGCAGTGGCGCGCCAGCGACGACGAGCTTGCCGCCGCCAAGGCCGACGCCACGCTGCTCGCGCTTAAGAGCCAAGAGGACGCCGGCATCGATGTCGTGACCGACGGCGAGATGTCGCGCCAGCATTTCGTGCATGGCTTTCTGGAGTTCGTCGACGGCATCGACTTTGCCCATAAGGTCGAAATGGGCATCCGTGCCGACCGCTATAAAGCGATGGTGCCGCAGGTGGTCGGCGAATTGCGCCTGAAAGGCCGCGTGCATGCGACCGAGGCGCGGCTTGCGCGTGCGCATACAAGCAAGAAGCTGAAGATCACCATGCCGGGGCCGATGACCATCATCGACACCATCGCGGACCGCCACTATGGCGACAAGATCAAGATGGCGATGGCCTTCGCCAGCCTGCTCAATCAGGAAGCGCGCGCGCTTCAGGCAGACGGGGTCGACGTGATCCAGTTCGACGAGCCGGCGTTCAACGTCTACATGGACGAGGTCGCGGCCTGGGGCATCGAGGCGCTGCACCGTGCGATCGAGG
>JBBWZU010000463.1:0-7885 GCA_039649225.1 Hyphomicrobiales bacterium
TCTTGTTGTCGGCGCTGGACGAGAGAATGTCCTGCCCGCCGGTCGCCGACGTATAGCCGTTGTCGACGATGACGTGGACGTTGTCGGACTTGTTGAACACCGCATTGCCGATCGAGGAGGTCAGGCCGTTGTGCCAGAACCCGCCGTCGCCGAGGAACGCGATCGCGCGCTTGTCCGCCTTGGTGTTGAACGCCGCGGCTCCCGCGCCGCCGAGGCCATAGCCCATCGTGGTCGCGCCGATGTTGAACGGCGGAAGGATCGAGAACAGGTGGCAGCCGATATCGCAGCTCACATGGTGGGTGCCGAGCTCGCGCTCGACCAGCTTTAGTGCCGTGAAGATCGGCCGCTCCGGACAGCCGGTGCAGAACGAGGGCGGGCGCGGATGCACCTGACCTTCGGCACCTTTCATCGCTGACGCGAGCCGTACGGTCACCTCGTTCGACGGGTTCTGATGCGGCAGCTCGGACATCACGTCGGGGCGATAGGCGCGCACGAACGTGTTGACGCCGTCGCGCAGCACCGCGCCGGTGTATTCGCCCGCCATCGGCAGCATGCCCTTGCCCTCGATGCGGGTCTGGATGTCGGCGCGGCGCAGAATGGTGTTCACGGCCTGCTCGATGAATTCCGGCTGGCCTTCCTCGACGATCAGGATCGCGCGCTTATCCGTCGCAAAGCGAACGAGCTCGCGGTCGATCAATGGATAAGTTACGTTCATGACATAGAGCGGCACGCGGCAGCGCCCGAACGAGTCGGCGAGCCCTGCCAGCTCCAGGGCGCGCATCGTCGTGTTGTACATCCCGCCCTGCATCACGATGCCGATGTCGGTGAGGTCGCCGTCGAAGAACTCGTTGAGTTTCTCATCCTCGATGAACTTCACAGCCGCCGGCCAGCGCTTCTCGATCTTCTCCTTCTCGTGCAGATAGCTCGCGGGCGGCAACACGATGCGGTCGACCTGGCGGCGCGGGCTTTCCATCGCGTCGCGCAGCGTGTAGGCGGGCCGCACATTATCCATGGTCTGGAATCGACCATGCACGTGGCAGGCGCGGATCCGCACCTCGAGCATCACCGGCGTGTTGGAGATTTCCGAGAGCTCGAAGCCCTTCTTCACGGCGTTGACGATGCAGGGCAGGTTCGGGCGTGGGTCCATCAGCCAGATCTGCGATTTCATCGCGAACGGGTGGCTGCGCTCCTGCATGATCGAGGAGCCCTCGCCGTAGTCCTCGCCGACGATGATCAGCGCGCCGCCGGCGACGCCGCCGGAGGCGAGATTGGCCAGCGCGTCGGAGGCCACATTGGTGCCGACCGTCGATTTGAAGGTCACGGCACCGCGCAACGGATAGTTCACCGAGGCCGCAAGCGTGGCGGCGGCGGTCGCCTCGCTGGCGCTGTTCTCGAAATGAACGCCGAGTTCTTCAAGAATGTCGTTGGCGTCCGCCAATACGTCCATCAGGTGCGAGATCGGCGCGCCCTGATATCCGGCGACGTAAGAGACGCCGGATTCAAGCAACGCCTTGGTGATCGCCAGGATTCCCTCGCCGCGGAACTCCTCTCCGGCGCCGAGCTTCAGCTTGCCGACTTCTTCCTTGAACGATCGTTCGGCCATGAGAGCGCACCATTCCGTAGGGCTGCGGGACAGCCGACATTATCACAAGTGGGCCCGGCCCGTGGCAATCCGGCCGAGGACGCGTTCGGGCAGATCAATCGCCGGAAACCGGCAAATTCGTCCTCTCCGTGCCGGTCGGCTTGTGTCTGGCGGTCAGCGTGCGCTGCTTCACCATCCATTTTGAACGGCCGGCCAGTTTGAAAAACAGCCCGCGTAGGGCCGGCGGCCAGGTGGTCGGGAGCCCAAGGAAGTAAGACATGCGCTGGGTATGATCGGTCAGCGGACGCTCCTGGCGCTCCCAGGCGTCAAGCGCAGAGGCTGGATCGTCAAACCGGTCCATGAACACCGCGAGCGACAGCCCGTTCATCATCGCGCATCCGCCGCCCTGTCCGATATTCGGCGGCAGGGCGTGCGCGGCATCGCCGATGACGGCAACGCGCCCGGCCGACCAGCGCCTGAGCTTGATCAATTCGAACCGGTCATAGCGCCCATCGTCCCCCAGGCGGTCGATCAGGCCGGCGAGATGCGGAAACCAAGATTTCCATTCGGCCTTGTGCAGCGGGACGGCTTTCGCAGTTTCATCGTTGTCCAGCATCGTGAGCGCGACATAGATCTGATCCTGGCTGCATGGCGTATAGAGAACGCGGCGGCTGCCCGACCAGTACTCGATCGTCTTGCCGGCATCCTTGGAGTTGCGTTCCTCCGCGGTCTTGTCGGTCAGCAGCCGGATCGCGCCGTCGGCGAGCGGCTTGCGTCGGGACAGTAGCCCGAGAGCATCGCGCAGCTTCGAGTTGGTGCCGTCGGCCGCGACGACCAGATCGGCTTGCGTCTTGCAGCCGTCCGCGAAGGTCAGCTCTCCGGCTGTGGTCACGGCGATTGCTTCCGAGTTGGTCAGGATCTCGGCGCCATGCCGCGCAGCCGCCGCCGCCAGCGCATTGATGACTTGCTGACGCACGATGCTGAAGACGCGGCTGGAATTGTCCCAGCGATGCAGGGAAACGACGCGGTTATGATCGTCGCGCACCTCGCGCGCGTTCGCGAAGGGCGCGCCCTGAATGGCGTCCGTATAGGCGCCGAGCGCCTCGAGCACCCGCAGGCCGTTCTCATAGACGTAAATTCCCGCACCCGTGGTACGCAGCCGGTCCGCGCGCTCGTGGACGCGCACCGTCCATCCGCGTTGCGCCAGCGCGCAGGCCGCCGCGAGCCCGGCAAAACCCGCGCCGACAATCTCCGCCCGCCGCTGTTTCATGCGCCTCGTCTCGGCAAGTGCATATTCGAGATATTTCCTTTCCGCGCCGATTGTCTATGCTCGACGCAACCGCGTCAGGAGAGAACACAATGGCACGTCTGCGCCACATCGCCGTCTGCGTCAAAGACCTGGAAAAGGCCGCGAAATTCTACGAGACCGTGTTCGAGATGAAGGAAGTCGGCCGCGAGACGATCGAGATCGGCTCGGCGATCTACATGAGCGACGGCGTGATCAACATGGCGCTCTTGAATTTTGCCGGCGCCAAGGGGAACGACCTGAAGGATCCGAAAAACGCGGTCGGCGCCAATCATTTCGGATTTCAGGTCGAGGACATCGCGGAGACGCAGAAGAGAATCGAGGCGGCCGGCGGCAAGTTCTTCTTCGATCTCGGCGACGAGCGGCATGGCAACTTCGAGCGCAAGTTCAAGGATCCGGACGGCGTGGTTTTTGATATTTCCCAGCACGGCTGGATGGGGACCGACGGCTACAAGCGATAACGCATGTTCCGGTGAAGTGGACGCCGGTTCGCCGACAAGAACACGCGTCACGCAAGAATCCGCGCGGCTATTTGATGAACTGGTTGGTAAAAAGTTCCTCGACCGGCGTCTTCTTCTGGATGATGCCCTTGGCGAGGTAGAAATCCTGCAGCGTCGTCAGCCGCTCCACATTGATCTCGCCCAATTTGCTCTGCCCGACATAGACGAGCTTGGCATAATAGTTGAACGCGGCCTTGACGGCGCCTTCCTTGCCTTTCCATTCCGGAACGAAGGTCACGAAGTCGTCGGCGGCCTTGTTCGGATCGTCGATGATGTCCTTCATGCCGTGCAGGGCCGCCGTGACGAACTTCTGCACCATCTCGGGCCGTTCCTTGATCACCTGATCCGACACCGCGATGGCCTGGGCCATGTGCGGAAAGAACTCGTCGGTCGGAATGACCTTTACCTTGACGCCGGCCGCCTGCACCGGGGGAATCCAGTCCGGCACGCCGGCCATGCCGGCCGATTTGCCGGTGGCGACGAATTCCCACACGCCGGTTGGGCCGACGGCCTGAATGTTGACGTCGTCCTGCGTCAGGCCCGCGCTCGCCAGCAGCCCCAGCAGCGCATAGAACGTCGTGTCCTGAAACGACATCACCGTGATGGTCTTGCCTTTCAGATCGGACGGCTTCTCGATCCCGGAATCCTCGCGCACCACCAATTGCATAAAACCCTTGCCGCCGAACACCGCGACCATCTTGATGGGAACGCCGTTGCCGCGCACCATGATCGGTGCGTCGGCCACGATCCCGCCGATCGGCGCGTTGCCGGCGCCGACCTGCTTGGCGACGTCAACGCCGCCGCGGCCGACCGCGAAGCTCACATCCAGCCCGGCATCGGAAAAGTAGCCCTTGCCCTTGGCGAGTTGAATCGGCCCGAATGCCGGAAGAATGGGCGGCGCCGGAAACAAATAGGTGATGCTTTCGGCGGCAAATGCTGGCGTCGAAACAGGCGAGGCAGGGGAGAGAGCAAAAGCGAGCACACAGCCTTGAAGCACGCGTGACGTGAAAACCGCCATGATGGCCGACCTTTTCGATATAGCGACTGCCCACATCCTGTCGCGCCGCCTCCGGGCACGCAAGCATCTTCCTCTTTCGGCGGCAATTTCTTTCCGCCTATACTTCTTCCGATCGACGATCCGCACTCCCCTCCGCACAAGGCGTTCCGCGTCCGCATGAACAGGCTGGAATTTCGCGACGTGACGATGCGCTTTGCCGATGCCAGCGGGCGCGCGAGCATCACGGCGATCCAGGGCGTGAGCTTCTCGATCGCGGATGGCGAAGTGGTTGCCCTCATCGGTCCGAGCGGATGCGGCAAGAGCACGTTGCTCAACATCGGATCCGGCCTTTATGCGCCGTCGGCAGGACAGGCCTTCGTCGACGGCGAGCGGGTAGCGGGGCCGAGCCGCCATGTCGCTTTCATGCTGCAGAAGGACCTGCTGCTCCCCTGGCGCACCATTGCGCAGAATGTCGCGCTCGGCGTCGAGATCCAGGGGCAGACCAAAAGTGAGTGCGCCAGGCGCGCAACGGAATTGTTGCGCGGCTTCAATCTCGCGGATTTCGCCGGCCGCTATCCGCACCAATTGTCCGGCGGCATGCGCCAGCGTGTCGCTCTTGCCCGCACGCTTGCGATCGACCCGTCGGTCCTGCTGCTTGATGAGCCGTTTTCGGCGGTCGATGCGCAGACGCGTATTTCGCTGCAGCATGATCTGGCGCAGACGCTCAAGCGCGCCGGCAAAACCGCGCTGCTGATCACGCATGATCTCCTTGAAGCCGTCATTCTGTCCGACCGTGTGCTGGTGATGAGTGCGCGACCGGGCCGCATCGTGGACGAAATACCGATCGAGATCGGGTACCGCGACGAGCCGCTGCGCCGCCGGCAGGACGGCAAGGTTGCCGGCTACATGGCGCGCCTGATGGACCGGCTCGAGATCGCGCGGCCCGCATCAGATCAACCGCAGGCGCCACAACCCGCATGACGCCGATATCCCGCAGTGCGCTGATACGCAGAGGAACCGCCGCCAGCATCGCGCTGCTGGTGATTTTTCTGGCCGCCTGGGAATGGGGGCCCCGGCTTCTTGGCATCCCGAGCTTCATCGTCCCGCCGGCGTCGGCCGTGTACGCGGAATTCATCCGCATGCTGTCGGTGAACCATCTGCTGTTTCATACCGGCGTGACCGCCGCGGAGGTCATCGCGGGCTTCATTCTCGGCAGCCTGCTCGGTGCCGTGTTCGGATATCTGCTCGGCATGTCGCCGACGGCAGAATTCGCGCTGTCGCCCTATATCCTGGCGCTGCAGATCGCCCCGAAGGTGGCGTTCGCGCCGCTGTTCATCATGTGGATGGGCTTTACGGTCTATCCGAAAATTCTGGTCGCGATCCTGATCGTATTCTTCCCCGTGATGGTGAACGTGCTGACCGCGATCCGTGGCATCGATCCGGACCTGATCAATCTGGCGCGCTCGTTCACGGCCTCGCGCGCGCAGATTTTCTGGAAGATCGAATTTCCGTCCTCGATGCCGCCGCTGTTCGCCAGCCTGCGCATCGGCGCGACCCTCGCGGTCGTCGGCGTGGTGGTCGGTGAGCTTGTCGGCGGGAATTTCGGGCTCGGCTACCTGCTGACATTCGGCGAGGGTCAGGCGAATACGCCGATGGTCTTTGTCTGTATCCTGATGCTGACGCTGATCGGCGGCATCGCCTATCTGGCGGTCATCTGGCTCGAGCAGCGTGTGCTGCATTATGTGCCGGCCCGGCCGCTCGGCGGGCTATAAGGGCTTCGCGTGCCGACGATCGGGCAGGGGGCAGAGGAGGTGAACGATGGATCAACGCTCAATCGCTACTCTCGCGCATCTCGTGCAGCCCGCCCGCGTTCATCGCAGCCTCTATTCCGATCCGGCGATCTTCGAGCTTGAGCTCGAGCGCATCTTCGGCACCGCCTGGGTCTATGTCGGCCACGAGAGCCAGATCCGGAATATCGGCGACTTCTTCTGCACGCAGATCGCCCGCAAGCCGATTGTCGTCGTGCGCGACGCAACTGGAAAACTTGCGGTGCTGCGCAATCAGTGTGCGCATCGTGGCGCGATGGTGGTGGCCTCCGACGCAGGCCATACCGATGAGTTCCAGTGCTGCTATCACGGCTGGACCTATCACCTCGACGGGCGCCTGAAGGCCATCCCGTTGCAGAACGGCTATCCGCAGGACTTCAATCCGAAGAGCGACAAGACCGCGATGCTGCGGCTTCCGCGCGTGACGAGCTATCGCGGTTTCATTTTCGTCAGCCAGACGGCGGACGGCCCCGCGCTCGAGGAATCGCTCAACCATATGACGACGTCGATCGACGACATGGTCGATCGCGCGCCGGACGGCGAATTGGAGATCGCGGGCGGCGTTTTCAAGCACACCTACAACGGCAACTGGAAGCTCTATCTGGAAAACCTGTGCGATGCCGCGCATCCGTGGTTCACGCACCGCTCCTCGATCGACGCCGCGCAGCAGCAGAAGGACGACGTCATGTCGGACGGCTCGGGCGAAATCGCGATCCGCCAGATGCGGCAGAACGGCGCGCCTTACAGCTTTTGGGAATCCCAGGTCGGAATCTGGACCTATCCGAACGGTCACAGCTACCTCGGCGACTATCACGACGATGCAAAGCGCGTCGCCGCCAGGAATGACCCCGTGTTCCGCGACTACATTGCGGCTCTCGAAGCAAAAAAGGGTAAACAGGAGACGAAACGGATCCTCGAAGTGCGACGCTGGAACAGCAACGTCTACCCGAACCTGTCGTTCATGAGTCAGTTCGGGCAGCTTCGCGTCATTCACCCGGTCGCGGTGAACCGCACCGAAGTGCATACCTATTGCTTCAAGTTGCGCGGCGCGCCCGAGCAGATGTTCCGCAACACCATCAGTTTTGCCAATATCGTCAATGGCACCGGGTCGCTGGTGCTCACCGACGATCTCGAAATCTACAATCGCATCGGGCTTGGGCTTTCGAGCGAGGGAGCCGAGTGGCTGGAAATCGGTCGCGGTTACCAGAGTGACGGACCGGCGGAGCATGGCGGCCGCAAAGGCAAGAATTCGACCAGCGAGATCTACATCCGCAACATGTTCGATGCCTGGCTCGGCTACATGACGGGCGCGCGCGCGGCATCCTCCGCACCACAGGAGGCCGTGGCGTGAGTGCGGATGCCACGGACGCAGCGACGGGTAACGCTGCCGCGCGCCTGGATCGCGAGGCCTGCGAGGCGTTTTTGCTGCACGAGGCGCGTCTGCTCGACGAGGCGAGGTTCGACGACTGGCTCGCGCTGTTCACGCCCGATGCCCAATATTGGGTGCCGAGCCAGCCCGGTCAGCAGAGCCCGCACGACACCGTCTCGCTGATGTACGACGACCGCCGTTTGCTGGAGACGCGCGTGCGGCGCCTCGCCAGTCCGCGGATCTATTCGCAGGAGCCGCGATCGCGAACGAGCCGCATCGTCGCCAATGTGACGCTCGAAGCGAGC
>JBBWZU010000466.1:0-2799 GCA_039649225.1 Hyphomicrobiales bacterium
TAGCTCGATCCTTCGATCTGGAAGACGACTGCATGGTGAAGTAGACGGTCGAGCAGCGCGGTAGCCACGACCGGATCACCGAAGATCTCACCCCATTCGGCGAAGCCGCGATTGGACGTGAGGATCATCGCGCCTTTCTCGTAACGGGCGTTGACCAGCTGGAAGAACAGGTTACCGCCGCCGGGGATCACCGGGAGGTAGCCGATCTCGTCGACGATGAGCAGGGCGAAGCGGCAGAAGTAGCGGATTTTCTCGCGTAGCGCGCCTTCGCGTTCGGCCCGGGTGAGCGCGGCGACAATATCGGCGAGGGAGCCGAAGTAGACGCTGCGGCCGGCTTTCACTGCCTCGACGCCGAGCGCCAGGCTGAGATGGGTTTTTCCGGTGCCGGGCGGCCCGATCAGATGGACGGCCTCGGCGCGCTCGATGAACTGCAGTTCAGCGAGCGCCATGATGCGGTTCTTGTCGAGCGACGGCTGGACCGAGAAGTCGAAGCCGGCGAGGGTCTTGATGGCGGACAGGCGCGCCATCTGCAGGGCCATTTTGACGCGCCGGTTCTCGCGCAGCGTCAACTCCTCGGTGAGCAGGATATCGATGGCTTCGAGGGCGGTGGCCTCGCCGCGTTCGAGCCCGCGCAGCGTGACGTCGAGGATTTCGAGGGCGCGCGGCATCTTCAGGCCGACGAGATTGCGTTTGACGCGATCGATGACCGCCGGCGTCGCGCCGGTCGGTTTGAGTGCGGCGACGGGCGCGCTCATAGCGATCCTCCCTGCGCCGCCAAGCGCCGTCCGACCGCTTCGTAGAAGTCGAGAGAACGGCGGCTGACGCGATCGCCGGCGCGCCTGATGATCGGTGGGCTGGCCTCGCTCGGCCGTCGGCGCGGCAGGCAGAGTATTTTGCGATGCGCAGGATCAAGCCGCTTTTCGCCGCGTCCTTCGAGCGGCGCATGAGTAGCGACGAGCGCGCCATCCTCGAAGATGCGGATCGCATCGGCGAGCACATGAACGTCAAGCACGCGCCGGCGCGTCGTGTCCGGCACGCTGTACAGATTGCCGCCAACGCAGACCATGCCTTCGTGCGACACGCGCCGCTCGAGCCGAAGCACCGCCTGGTAGGCAGCCAGCGGCAAGGGTTTGAGCGCGCCCCTCTCCTCGGCGAACGCCTCATTGACGACACGACGGGTCGTCGCATGCACGCGCGGATTGGCAACACAATCCAGCCAATGCCGGAGCTGGATGTTCAGGTCATCGATATTGCGGAAGGAGCCGCCGAGGAAGAAGTCCTCGCGGATATAGCGGAACGGCCGCTCCACCTTGCCTTTCGTCTTCGCCCTGTAGGGCCGACACGCGCGCGGCTGGAAGCCGTAATGCCGGGCGAGATCGAGAAGCGCGCGATTGTAGATCACGAGCCCGTCCAGATCCTCGCCGATGACGGCTGTCTTCATTCGGTCGTAAAGCACTTCGCGGGGAGCCCCGCCGATCGCCTCGAACGCGGCGATGTGGCAACGCAGAACGGTCTGCAGATCCTGGTGCAGGACGAAGCGCGCCCAGATCAGCCGGCTGTAGCCCAGCACCATCGAGAACAGCCAGACGATGCGCCTAACCCCGGGCTCGTCGGTAAATTCGACATTGAACTGCGCGAAGTCGACCTGCGCCTGTTCGCCAGGCGGCGTCTCGAATCGAACCTCGAACCCGGCCATCCTCGGCGGCCGAAATTCACGCAGCAGATCAGTGATCGCCGTGTATCCGCCCTGATATCCGCGCTCTTTGAGCTCACGCCACAGTCGACGACCTGTCAGGGTCGGGAAAGCCGAGAGCCGCTCGCGCAAATACGGTTCGAATGGGTCGATCAGACGAGCCCGGGGCGGTCTTGCCTTGTAGCCCGGCGCCGTCAGGCCCTTGCCGATATGTACGCGCACGGTTTTGCGGTCGATGCCGAGTTGGCGAGCGATGGCGGACACTGAGATGCCTTGACGATGCAGTTCCAGGATCATGACGAGTTTCCCTAGTTTGATCACCGCGCCTCTCCCTCCCGCCAACGGGAGCAGCATCGGTGAGTCGCTTCATCATCCGGCCTTCCTGGGCATGCCCTGGAAGGCCGGACATCACGAAAACTGGGGAATTTTCAATCGGCGCTTTTGGGGAGTTTACGTCCGGCACTCACACCAAACACTTGCGCCCTCAAGATCGAACCCAAGCAACGGCATCTCCTCCGCAGTCTCACCTCCCGCAGCCCCGCCTGTCACATCAACAAAAGCCGGCACAAACAGCGGTTCCTTCGGACCCGCCGTCGAGGCACATTGCTGACGCGCAGCCCGACGCCACGCAAACAGCTGCGACGGTGTCAGGCCATGCCGGCGAGCGATGTCGCAGACACTGGTTTCTCCTGAATAACTTTCTGCAATGATTTTCGCTTTCTGATCGGCGCTCCAGTCGCGCCGCCGACCCGCCCCCGTGAATACCTCAATCCGCCGCGCCGAAACCGCGCCACCCCTGGATATATGATCATCACCTGACATCGACATATGTCGGAGCTCCAATGCCCCGAGTATCGATCGCCCTACATCACGAATAAAGGTGGGTCAGAGACAACGCTTACTGTGTGTCATCGGTTGGTCAGGCGATGGCGTTGCTGCCATTGCTTGCGGCTGCTTCCCATACAAATTGTAGTTCTGCGATCTGGCATTGGCTGCCCCCGCTACGCCGCCTGCAAGGGCAGTACTGGCGCTAACAGCAACCGCGAAGCCGGACAAGAAAATTAGCTTTAACATAGTTTTCTCCCTTCTGGGAGCAGGACCTTATC
>JBBWZU010000510.1:0-7984 GCA_039649225.1 Hyphomicrobiales bacterium
CTCGACTGGGGTCGAGTACCGCGCCGCATCCGCGGTCGACATCGCGCTCTGGGACAACTTCGGCAAAGTCTGCGGCCAGCCGGTGCATCAGATGCTCGGCGGGCTCTGCCGCGACAAGCAGCGCATCTACAACACCTGCGCCGGTTACAACTATGTCCGCTCGAACAACATCCGCCCGGTTTCGAACTGGAACCTCGGCCAATTCGAAGGTCCCTACGAGGACCTCAACGCCTTCATGAACAATGCAGACGGCTTGGCCGAGAGCCTGCTCGAACAGGGCATCACGGCGATGAAGATCTGGCCGTTCGATCCTGCCGCGCAGGAAACCCAGGGTCTCTCCATCTCAGCCGAGCAGATGAAGACCGCGATCGCGCCGTTCGAGAAAATCCGCCGGGCGGTCGGCGACAAAATAGAGATCATGGTCGAATTCCATTCGCTGTGGAATCTGCCGACCGCCAAGAAGATCGCCAAGGCGCTCGAGGCCTATTCGCCGACTTGGTACGAAGACCCGATCCGCATGAACTCACCGCAGGCGCTCGCCGAATATGCGCGCTCGACCGATGTCTGGGTTTGCGCCAGCGAGACGCTGGGCTCGCGCTTTCCCTACAAGGACATGCTCGACCGCGACGCGATGGATGTCGTGATGGTCGACCTGTGCTGGACCGGTGGACTGACCGAGGGCCGCAAGATCGCCGCGATGGCGGAAACCTATCACCGCCCGTTCGCGCCGCATGATTGCATCGGGCCGGTCGGCTTCATCACGGCGGTCCATGCCTCGTTCAGCCAGCCGAATACGCTGATCCAGGAGTCGGTGCGTGCGTTCTACAAGGGTTGGTACAATGAGCTCGTCACCACGATGCCGGTCATCCGCAACGGCTACGTCTATCCGATGGAAGGCCCTGGCCTTGGCGTCGAACTCCTCCCCGCCGTCTTCGAGCGCTCGGATCTGACGGTCCGCCGTTCTTCGGTTTGAGATTTGCCGCCTTTTGAATATCGCCAACGTATGAAACGCCCATGAGCACGACGCTTTTCTCCCTCGCCGGCCGCACCGCGCTGGTGACCGGCTCCTCACGCGGCCTCGGCCGCGCGATGGCGGAAGGTCTCGCGCACGCCGGCGCCAAAGTCATCATCAACGGCACGAATGCCACGCGCGTCGACGAAGCAGTCACGGCGATGCGCGGACAAGGGCTTGATGCGCAAGGCGCGGTCTTCGACATCACCGACGAGGCGGCGATCACGTCGGCCTTCGCGATGTTCGACGCGACCGCGATCACGATCGACATCCTGGTCAACAATGCCGGCATCCAGCTGCGCAAGCCGATGGTCGAATTGACCACTGCCGAATGGCACAAGGTGATCGACACCAACCTGACCAGCGCGTTTGTGGTGGGCCGTGAAGCCGCAAAGCGGATGATCCCGCGCGGCTATGGCAAGGTGATCAATATCGGCTCGCTCACCAGCGCGCTCGCACGCGCCACCGTCGCGCCCTACACGGTCGCCAAGGGCGGCATCAAGATGCTGACGCAGGCGATGGCGGCCGAATGGGCGGCGAGCGGCATTCAGGCTAACGCCATCGGCCCCGGCTACATGATCACCGACATGAACCAGGCGCTGATCGATAACCCGGCCTTCGACGCCTGGGTGAAGGCCCGATCGCCGTCGAAACGCTGGGGCAAGCCCGAGGAACTGGTCGGCACCGCTGTCTTCCTCGCCTCCTCAGCCTCCGACTACGTCAACGGCCAGATCATCTATGTCGACGGCGGGATCATGGCGGTTCTTTAGAGCCTCAAGCATCGACGGGTGCGTAGACATCCGCGTCTCACAACGAAAGCAAACCCACGGAGGAAAAGTGATGGCTTCGATGTCCCTCTCCCGGCGCACCGTCTTGGGCGCGTCCGCCATGCTGCTCGCCACGCCCGCATTGATCGGCCGGACGCGCGCCGCGACGGCGCTGAAGATCGCCACCTCGTTTCCCAACGATCCGCAATTCTCCACGGGGCGAATTTGGTACGACGCCTTCGTGCCGCGCCTCAAGGAGGCGACGGACGGCCAGGTCACAACTCTCTTCTTTCCGGATAATCAGCTCGGGCAGGAAGCCGATCTGGTCAACCAGCTCAAGCTTGGCGTGGTCGACGCGATGCTGGTGGGTACGCCGATCTGGACCAATCTGGTACCGGAATTCGGCGTGTTCGACCTCGGCTATCTGTTTCAGGACTACGACCACATGCTGCGCGCCGCCGCCACGCCGGCAGCTTCAGCCCTACAAAAATTGCTGGTGCAGAAAGCAGGCGCGCATTTTCCCACCTGGGGGCGCAATCTCGGCGCGCGCAATTTCATGACCAAGTTCGCCTTCCGCGATCCGGCCGAGCTCGCCGGGCGCAAGATTCGTTGCTTGCCCAATCCGATCGTGACCGAGACGGTTCGCTTGATGGGGGCGGCCGCAACCCCAATGGCTTTCGGCGAGGTCTATACCGGCCTGCAAGCCGGCGTCATCGACGGCCTCGAGCACGACGCGCCGACGGTCCTGTCCGCCAAGTTTTTCGAGACGGCAAAGAACTTCACTTTGACGCGGCACCTGCACACCCCGTTCGGGTGCTTCCTCAGCGATCGCACGCTGCAGCGCCTGCCTGCGGCACAGCGCGAGGGACTGCTCAAGGCCGTGGCCGCGGCGACAGAGGCCCAGTTCGCGCGCGCCGCGCAGGTCGAGGACGACGCGCTCACGGGCCTGAAACAGAAGGGCGTGATGGTTGCGGAGTGCGACCGCGCGGCGTTCCGTCAACGCGTACAGCCGCTCTGGGAGCGTTTTGCCCAGCAGACACCCGGCGCCAAGGACTTTCTCGACGCGGTGCGGCAGACCGAGAAGGGGTAACTTGTGGCCAACGCGCTGACTCTGCCAAGCCCGGTCCAGTTTACGCACCAGAGCGTCGAACGCTTTCTCGTTCGCCCCCTGCTTCAGGTCGTGGAGATCACGGCGGCGGTGCTGCTGGTCGCCGACCTCGCCGTGGTCGTCTGCTCGGTGCTGTCGCGCTTCTTCTTCCACGATCCACTGGTCTGGAGCGACGATGCGGCGCGCGCGCTCCTGCTCGCGGTTTGCTTCCTCGGCGCCGCCGCGGCGCTCGCGCACGGCGAAAATGCCGGCGTAACGTACTTCGTCGACCACCTCGAACCCCGGCGGCGCGGCAAGATCGACGCGGTGGTCGCATTGACGATCGCGCTAGTCGCCGCTGCTCTGTGCTGGAACTCATTGCTGTTGCTGCGGGAGACCAGCGGACAGACGGTGGGTGCCGGCCTGCCGCAGGAGCTGTTCATCGCGCCGCTCTGCTTTGCGGCCGGCGCCATGACGATCTTCGCGATCCACCAGCTCTTTCGCATCCGCGCCCTCGACCTTGCGGCGGCCGTCACGCTGTTCGCGATCGTGGGCGCGGGATGGCTGGGCTGGAGCACAGCTGCGCCGGGGTCCCTCCCCGATCAGTCGGTCCTGATGCTGATCGCGTTCCTGGTGACGCTTGCCATCGGCGTCCCGATTGCCTTCGTGCTCGCGCTCACGACCCTCGTCTATATCTGGAGCGGAGAGGTCCTGCCGGGCGAAATCTTCGCGCAGCAATTGGCGCGCGGCATCGACAATTTCGTCCTGCTCGCGGTGCCGTTCTTCATTCTGGTCGGATACCTGATGGAAGCGAACGGCATGTCCGTGCGCCTCATCGCGCTGCTGCAGCGCGCCGTCGGCCGATTGCGTGGCGGATTGGACGTCGTAATGGTGCTGAGCATGGTGGTCTTTTCGGGCATTTCCGGATCGAAGATGGCCGATGTCGCGGCGGTCGGATCCGTGCTGGTCCCGGCGGCGCGCAAGTCCGGCCAGAAGCCGGGCGATGCCGTCGCCTTGCTGGCCGCGTCGGCCGTCATGGCCGAGACGATTCCGCCCTGCGTCAACCTGATCATTTTGGGCTTCGTCGCCAACATATCGATCGGTGGATTGTTCGTGGCCGGACTGCTGCCTTCGGCTCTGATGGCTGCTGCATTGATTGTCCTCGCGGTGGTGCAGGGCAAGCGCGGCCTGGAGGGCGAATTCCTCTCCGCGCCGGGAAACGCGTTGGCGAAAGGAGAAGGCAAGCAGACCGGCTTGATCAGCAGCGCCGTCGTGGCGTTCGGCCTCATCGCGCTGATCTTCGGCGGATACCGCTCCGGTTTCGCCACCGCCACCGAGATCTCCGCTTTCGCGGTTGTTTACGCGTTGGTCGTCGGGAGCCTTGCTTTCCGTGAAACCACGTGGCGCGGCGCCGGTCAGGTGATGCGCCATGCGGCGGTTCGCTCCGGCATGGTGTTGTTCATCGTCGCCGCCGCGCAAAGCCTCGCCTATGTGCTGACGCTGCAGCAGATTCCCCATGCGCTCGCCGAGATCATGGTGTCCCTCTCCTCCTCCCATGGAACCTGGCTGTTCCTGCTGCTCACCGTGCTCATCCTGATCTTCATGGGCTCGGTGCTGGAAGGCGCGGCGGCGCTGATCATCTTCGGACCACTTCTGATGCCCGTGGCGCGGCAATTGGGCATCGACCCGCTGCACTACGGCATCATCCTGGTGATCGGAATGGGTATCGGGTTGTTCGCGCCGCCGCTTGGCCTGGGACTCTACGGCTCCTGCCTGATCGGCGGTGTCAAACTGGAAGAGACGGTGCGGCCGATCTTGAAATACCTCGGGATCCTGTTCATCTGCCTCCTGATCATCACGTTCATCCCTCAGATCTCGACACTCTTGCCACGCGCGTTCGGCTACTGACCGCGGGTAACAAAAGGCAGCAACGATGCGCGCAGTCGTCATTCATGCCCCGCACGATCTGCGGGTGGAGGAATTCTCAAGCGTCGAGGAGGATATCGGGCCGCGCGACCTGCGCGTGCGCATTGCCTCCGGCGGCATCTGCGGCTCCGATCTGCATTATTTCCACCACGGCGGGTTCGGCACGGTCCGGATCCGCGAGCCGATGGCACTCGGCCATGAAGTTGCGGGCCATGTCGAAGCTGTCGGAGCCGCCGTGCATGGGCTCGCGCGCGGCGATCTTGTCGCCGTCAATCCGAGCGTTCCCTGCGGCCAATGCGCGTCCTGCCGGCGCGGCGAGCGTAATCATTGCGAGGACATGAAGTTCAATGGCAGCGCGATGCGCTTTCCGCATGTGCAGGGCATGTTCCGCGAGAACATGACCGTTGCTCGGGAGCGGGTCTTTCGCATGCAAGCCGGTGTCGGCGCGGGCGAAGCCGCGCTGTGTGAGCCCTTCGCGGTCGCGCTTCATGCCGTGCGGCAGGCCGGCGAACTGAGCGGAAAGACCGTCTTGATCTCTGGCTGCGGCCCGATCGGCGTGCTGGTCATCGTGGCGGCCCGGCTGGCCGGCGCGGAGCGGATCGTCGCAACCGAAATCACGGAGCATTCGCTGGCGATGGCGGCGCGGTTCGGCGCTGACGACTGTGTCAACGTCGCAAACGGCGCGGCCGAGCTTGCGCCGTTCCTAAAAGATCGCGGCCAGATCGATGTGTGCTTCGAATGCTCCGGCAACGCCCAAGCTGTCGTCGCCGTCATCGGCACTTTGAAGCCGAAGGGCCGCATGGTCATGGTCGGGCTTGGCGGCGATTGCCAAATGCCGATGAACCAGATTGTCGCCAAGGAACTCGTCATCCGCGGCACCTTCCGCTTCGACGAAGAATTCGCGACCGCCGCCGACCTGATCTCGCGCCGCGTCGTCGATTTGAGTCCGATGATATCCGCAACTTATCCGATGGATGAGGCAGCCGCGGCATTCGCCCATGCGTCGGACCGCAAGCGGGCGACCAAGGTTCAACTCGATCTTGGCAACAGGCAAGCATCATGAAGATCGTGTTTCACGGCGGCAATGCCGCCAATTTTCGTCAGGGCTTCGACGCACTGCTGGACGCGCCGCACCAGATCATCGACGTCACCGATGCGCTCGACGCCCCCGGTGAGAAAGAACACTTCGCGAGCGCTGACGTCATTGTCGGCATCAAGCTGGGGAACTCCGAACCGGTCCCGAACAGGCTCAGACTCTATCATGCACCCGCCGCCGGCACCGATGCAATCGACCGGTCGCGCCTGCCCGCGGGATCGGCGCTCTGCAATTGCTTCGGGCACGAGCACGCCATCGCCGAATATGTGATGACGGCGCTGCTGCTGCGCCACGTGCCGATTCCGGATGCGGACGCGAAGCTGCGCAACGGAGAATGGACCTATTGGGCGGGCCGTCCGGGCGCGCTGCGCACGGAGCTTGGAAGCCAGACGATCGGCCTCCTCGGCTTCGGTCACATCGGCAAGGCGATCGCCGCCAGGGCCAAGGCCTTCGGCATGCGGGTCGTGGTGGCGAACCGTTCGTCCGTTCCGCGTTCGGGATTGGTCGACGACAGCTATGGCCTCGATCGCTTGCCGTCCTTCATGGGCAGCGCCGATGCCATCGTGGTGTCGCTGCCGCTGTCGGGAGAGACCGAGGGTATTGTCGGCGTGGTAGAGATCGCCGCGATGCGGTGCGACGCGGTCATCCTCAACGTCGGCCGCGGCCCCGTCATCAACGAACAGGCTTTGTTCGATGCGCTGTCCCAACGCCGGATCGGCGGCGCCGTCATCGACACCTGGTACAATTACCCGACGCCGGACAGGCCGCTGACCCAGCCCGGCAAGCTCGCCTTCAATGAGCTGACCAACCTCATCATGACCCCGCATATGAGCGGGTGGACGAGCGGTACGGTGTTGCGCAGGCAGCAGACGATCGCCGAGAACATCCGCCGCCTGTCCGGCAACCAAGCCCTTTTGAACGTCGTGTCCTGACGCCATCCTTCGAGGCGCGGGTCTCCAAGCCTTCATGGATCGAGCGAGGAAACGTAGGCGGCCAACGCGATCATGTCCTCGTTCGAGAGTTTTTCGACCGACGGCTTCATCAGCGCACTTGCGGTTCCGGTGCGCATGTCGTGCTGGAAATGGTAGAGCTGCCGCACGACGTAGCTCGGCGAGCGTCCAGCGATCCCCGGAATGGGGCCAACACCTTTGAGGTTCGGTCCGTGACAGATGACACACGGGACTGTCGTGCCTGATCCGCCGGTTTTCGCCAGCGCCTCTCCCTTCGCGATGCTGCCGGGCGGCACATAGGCGGTGAATTGCGATCGCGAGTCGCGCAGCTCGAATTGATCCACATCGTCGGGCATTTCGACAATGCGCCGGCCGAGCGGCTCGGTGCCGCCTTCGGGCCGCTTCACGAAAAACAGCCGCGCAATATAGGTCTTCGGGACGGTATCGCTCTCGACGACGTTGACGATCTTTTTCGGCTTCAACGCGGCAAAATATTCCGCGGCGGTCCGCGCCTCGGCGTCCGTCATCGCCTTGACGGCCGCGGTCATCAGCGTCACGGAGCTTCGCTGCGGACCGGACGATTTCCGCACGCCGCTTTTGAAGTCGGCGATCTGCTCCATGAAATAGTCCACCGGAAGACCGGCGAGGCTTGAATTTTCCGGCCCGCCGGTTCCTTCGGAGCGATGACATGAGCCGCAGGCGCGCACGTCGGGCTTTCTTCCGCTTGCGACGATTACGGGCATCGGCGGATGATCGTCGGGATGCCAGTCCGGCGAAAAGAAGAGATCGCGCGCCTGCTTCCAGCTGAAAGCGGCCGCGCTTCCAGGCAGACGACGTGGCTCATCGTCGGCCGGCGGCACCGGGAAATCCGGGTCCCACACGTACGCCCAGGCGGGAAGTGAATCGGGCGCGGATGGCGCGGGGCCGGCGCCCGGTGTCTGGGCGAGCGAAACGCCGGATACGGCGGCCATCAAGCCGGATAGCATCAGGGCAATCAGTGCGGCTTTCATCGACGGCTTCATTGGTGTGTCCTCTTGCGAATGAGAGAGACTATACGGTTGCGGCATCGGCCGCGGATATCAATCTGATCGAGGAATTGGAACACGCTTGGCCGCCGGTGTCACAAGACTATTCGATCCGGCGACA